>JAJZZH010000083.1 GCA_021797675.1 Bacillota bacterium
CAAAACTGCGGCCTCCGAAAGAGCGAACAATTCCAGACGTGTTCAGGAATGTGCAGATCTAGGAGATTTCTGCATGGGTCTGTGTAAATATGCTTAAGCACGTTATAGCGGACGGTTTCATCCCCGCATGGGGCCTGGGGCTGGGCATGATAGCATTCGCTCAGGCAGACCTGGAGAAGGTTATTGAGCTAGTCCGGTGTGGCGGGGTGTTCGATGGCGGCTTCGGCAAAAAAGGGCTGCGCTAATTGAACGTGGGCAAATTGAGCACGGAGGGTGCAATCAATGTGGTGAAAGCGCGGCGCTTGGCCTATTAGTTACGATGGGTTTGATGCGTAGGACCGCGTAGGACCGTCGCGTGGGAGCCGGCCAATTCTGAGAAAAAACTCAGGTCTTCTGTTGACAACGCCACCAAAACATTAACTATACGGCCACCGTCACGAGTAACGGGGCACCCGTGCCAGGTGTGCAGATGTTCACGGACATCGCAAGCACAGGGGAGTCCTATAACGGGGGCACCTCGCGAGGGACTCCAGAGACCAACAGTCAAGGCATAGCCACCGGGTGGGTCTTCTCTCCGATGGCCACCTCGGGCACCCTTGAAGCGCTGGCCACCGCCAACGGAATCACGTGGTACAGCGGGCACAGCGCAGCCTCCGTTTCCTGGACAGGCCATACCGTCACCGAGCAATCGCCCGTGCCCGGGCAACCGAACGTCGGTACCGTGGTGGGGATCGCGGCACCCGCCGTCAACCAACTCTACCAGGCGCAGACGGTGGCCAAGAATGCTGCGGACAGCAGGGCAACGATTGGTATTTTCGCCGAGTCGTCGTATACGGCGTCCGACCTGGCTACCTACTTTCAGGCACTGGGAATCACTCCCCCATCCATTACGGTCGTGCCGGTGGACGGCACCGCGAGTCAGATTGTCAACTATCCGGGCTGGCATGGTGAACTGGAACTGGATCTTGAGATGGCAGGAGCGGCGGCGCCCGGATCCCAGATCACCGTGTACACCCTAGCCGAAGGCAACGCCACTAGCCCGCTAGATCCCTTGGATGTGGCGGCTGCCGCCGTGAACGCCGATGCGGTGAGCGTCCTGTCCTTTTCCATGGCCATGCCGGAAGACGCGTTACCGCCGGCCTATTTGAATGCGTGGAATCAGGTTTTGGAAGAAGGCACGGCGGAAGGCATGAGTTTCGTCTCCGCTGCCGGAGATACCGGAGCGTATGGCGACCCGTACAATCCGGGCATTCCGACCGTCTCTTTTCCAGCTTCGGACCCTTATGTCACCGCCGTTGGAGGGACGCAAGTTGGTGTCAACGCCGCCACGGGAAGCCTCGACAGCCAAACCGCGTGGTCGCCCAACGGCAGTTTTTGGGGCCCATTTTTCGCTGTTCCTGCAGCCGGCGGCGGAGGCTATAGCGCATATTTCCCCACACCCTCCTACCAAAGCGCGGTCAACGGTAATCCCATGCGCGGAGTCTCCGATGTCGCATTCATGGCCACATGGCCATGGTATCTCGGGTACAACAGCTCCTACGCATCTATCACCAGTTCCGGGAATTATGTTTCAGGATGGAATGGCGTCGGCGGTACCAGCGCCTCAACTCCGCTTTGGGCAGGGTATCTGGCCGATCTGATTGCCCAATCGGGGCAACTTGGCAACGCGAATCCCACCTTGTATGGGGTCTATCAGAAGAGCCCCACGGCGTTTTCTCCCGTCACGCAAGGGAACAATCTGCTCTATCACGCCGGCCCGGGTTGGAATCCCGTGGCGGGGTTAGGCAGCGTTAACGTGGATGCGTTGGCCACCGACCTCAATACCTTGAACGTGACCAACGCCGTGTATCTGTCGGGAGCCGGTATCTCCCAGGTGGCCGCAGGCGAGCAAGTGACGGTGCAAGGAACCGGTTTTGGGGCCACCCAAGGCGCAGGGTATGTACATTGCTCGGATAACGGCATTAACTGGGGCGCGCCCGGCAATCTGGCTGCGTTCCACATCGACAGCTGGTCCAACACCGCCATCACCTTCACCGTGCCGCAACCCAGCGGTACCAACGGACAGTGGGCCGTTACGCCCAATACGACCGCCACCGTCGCCGTCACCAACAGTGCGGGCCAAACGTCGTCAGCCCTGGATTTGGGGGTAAAGGCCAACGTCATTCTGGCCGTGTCGCCAGCTTCCGGCGCTACCGCGAGTCACGTCGTCACGCTCACCGGGAGTAACTTTGGGTCCACCCAGGGCTCCGGTTACGTGCAGTTCTCGGACAACGGCATCAACTGGGGCGCGCCCGGCAATTTGGCTGCGTTCCACATCGACAGCTGGTCCAACACCGCTATCACCTTCACCGTGCCGCAACCCAGCGGCACCAACGGGCAGTGGGCCGTTAGCCCGGGAACTTCGGCAACCATTGCGGTGGTGACGAACGGGTCTGCGGGCAATACCACGACCTTGCCGATAACCGGCCTCACAATCACAGGCACAAGTCCCAGCAGTCAATTTGCGGGGCAAACCGTCACGATCACAGGAAATAACTTCGGGTCCGCGCAAGGAAACGGATACATTGCGTTCACCGATAATGGGGTTAATTGGGGGGCTCCCGGCAACGCCGCAAGCTTCCAGATCAACAGTTGGTCCAACACCGCCGTCACCTTCACCGTGCCAGAACCCAGTGGCAACAACGGGCAGTGGGCGGTGGCCAGTTTCACTCTGAACAACAATGCGGGAGTCAGTTCCACCCCACAAACGGTTGCCATCACGTCTCCCACTCCGAGCATCGCGGCGGTTTCTCCATCAAGTGCGTCGGCGGGGGCGACGGTGACTATCACGGGGACGAATTTTGGGAGCCAACAGGGTGTCGGTTACGTGCAGTTCTCGGACAACGGCATCAACTGGGGCGCGCCCAGCAATCTGGCTACGTTCCACATCGACAGTTGGTCGAACACCGCCATCACCTTCACCGTGCCGCAACCCAGCGGTACCAACGGGCAGTGGGCCGTTACCCCGGGAAGTAGCGCCACGATAAACGTGACCAACAGTGCCGGGCAAAGCAGTTCCAACGCCTCGCTCGCCATCACCAGTTAACGTCTCTTCGTTCGGCGAGAAGAACCGCCAACAGCGGTAACAGCGGCAGGACGGCATCACAACGGGCTCCCTGCCGCTGTTTCCTTCTTCTCACAAAATAGGAAAAAACCAAGTCCAGTGGAGTGGTCGTTGCAGTCGGAGTTCGTCTACCGCTTTCCACCTTAGAACGGATGACCACGGGAATCAACAGAACTATCAGACGGGAAAACGGTATAATTGGAAGGCAATGATCTGGGAAGGGGGGGCTTGCGCATGGAGTCTGTACCGAACACAGTGGTTCGCAATATTGTGACGCACTTTCCTGAAGTCGAGCGCATCATTTTGTTCGGATCGCGCGCACGGGGAGATGCCCGTCCTGACAGCGACTGGGATTTTCTTGTGGTCATGCCGTCACACCAACGCCCAACACAACGAGGCGTTGCGATCCGCCGCGTCGCACGGATTCATGGCGTATCCATGGACTTTTTGGTGAGCACCCCCGAAGAGGTTGCCGAAGGCTTTCCGATGATGGCGGATGACATCGTTCGCGAAGGAAAAGTGATTTATGAACGCCACCGTTGAAGCATGGATTTCGCATGCTCGTGAAGACTTAGATGTTGCGAGACATGCGGTCTCGGCTGGATGGTACAAGACGGCTTGTTTTCATGCGCAACAGTGCGCTGAAAAATGGATGAAAGCACTGTTGATATTGCATGGACAGTCTCCCTCCCGTAGCCACGATTTGGATTTCTTGGCCGATCTGCTCGAACCATACGTTCAAGGTATTGATTCTATTCGCGAGGAGGCCCTTGTGCTCACTGAATATGCGGTGGATGCTCGGTATCCTAATCGAATGGATATCGACCAAGATGAGGCTACCCAAGCCGTACATTATGCCGAACGACTCCGAACGTGGGCCGCATCACAAATAGATTCCTCCCGTTAAATTCCCAGAGAAATCCGACAACAGACTGGTATACTTGTGCCGAGTGGCATTCGCTGATCACAACCATTCCATGGGGCGTCCGTCCGGCACCCAGGTCCTGCATTGGATGGCAGTGGCGAGCTTTTGGAAGACCATCTGCACTGGCAGCGCGGGCTGTGGGGAAATTCTGTCATTACGCACAATCTTACCACCAGGTACGGATCAGGTACGGCATATAGGCTAAGGCTTGACAATGCCAATAAGTGCGAACACCCCGCCCACCGCTACGAGCGCCGCCTCTCCGAGTGTAGCCAAGGTATGTTGACCTAATGAGCAGTTCACATGAAAACCGTGTTGGCGAGATTCGAATTAATGGACAAGCTCCTTGGGTGATTAGTCAGAATCGAATATGGGATTCGTACTCGTTTTGTCTGATTACAGACTAACGTCCTCGTGTACGATTAGTCATTCATTTGGCTCCCTGTAGGGGTCATCGTCGAGGCGTGCCATCAACTCCTGCCAGCGCGCGACTTCGTCGGGCGCCACCAGGCGGATGGTGATCTCCCGTATAGGAACCGATATCACGGAAGTTTCTGGTTTCATAATCCCATGATATACCTGTGAAAAGAGGCTGTCCACTATTTATTAATATCCATCAACCATGCGGGTTGCCAGAACTTTGCCGTAACCCTGGCAATATAACGGGAAGCCATAGGTATGTTTTGATCATGTAGTTCTTAAATCGTTACCTCAGTAGTCCTGTTCGTTATGAATCAATAAGGCATCATCAGCCTGGGAAAGTGGCAGGTATTTGCGGACGGTGCGCAACCGGCGGCAATCCCTGTGGGACGGGCAACGGTCAGTCGTGCAGGATCACCCGTGGGAACCCGACTCGGGATTAGCATTCTTGGCCAATTTCGGTGCCGCATGGGACGTGAACTGAGATCCGGTGACAGGGATGGCTCGGTGTTGCGCTGCTCGAAGCGAGCGATCGGGCAACCGTACCGGTGTCTGGATCCGTTGGGGACCTAAGTCGTTACGCATTGAGCTGGCTTGACCCCAAAGGAAGCCGCGGTACCAGCCAACCCCGCAAGTTCGCCTGGAATCAGGCCATCGCGATTGCCTTGGTGACCGGACGGGTCTCGCCGCATCGGCACCCGTCTGGTTCTTAGTGACCGACGCTTTGGCATGCCCAGGACGTCGATACTCGGCGTCCGTATTGCTTTTCGTCACGATAGCAGGTCAACCTTGCAGCGGGGAAATCGCCAGCCTCAGCACTTGGCATAGATGGTACCATCGCACTTTGCCGAAAATCCGCCCACCGATTCGCATCGAATTGCTCGCCTGAGCGGGACCTGCTATGCTGAAAAAAGGTCTCGGAGGTTGCAGAGCACCGGATGAAACATCATGTAACGCGGAGGGGCGAGCGCCTCCCCAGGGCACAGTATCCCCGCGCGATTGCGAGGTGCCATTAGAACGAACATCGTCCCGGCGGCTTTGAGGTCGGTAAACCCAGTCAATGGCGATCGTGGTGGCCGACGTTCACTGCCGTGATGGCCTGGGTCTCCCCGGCGCCACGGCAAGGCGGGCATCCGGAACCGGCGAGCGGCGACAGCAAGGATCGCGCTCCTCGTCAACAGGGTTTCCGGAACAGAGGCAAACGGGGCTGTCTGCCCCTGTTGTATGGCGTATCCGCGGGGGCCACGCGACGCTTGCCAAGCGTTGGTGCAGGAGTGCGGACGACCAGCCATTGCCGCGCAAACTTGGCGGGATCGTAAGATGGCCAAATCACGTGGGGGCGGGCTCGACAGCGCACACGACAGATAGCCATGAGAGACGGGCAGCCGTCTGGCGAGGGTGGTGGGTGAAGCTCGCGATGCGGGAGGGTCAAGGCATGAAATTCCGCAAATGGGGAAGCGGTGCGGGAATGGGGATGGCTTCGGCCTTAATCGTCAGCGCGTGGGGAGGAGGCCCGGCTAGGTTCGCGTCCTTTTCCCCCACACCGCCAGCGTCATGGTCGGACGGATTTCAGAACCTCGCCCCCCTGAGTGGACGAGGCGGAACCTGGCAGGTGAAGAACGGGACGCTGGAAGCGGTCAACCTCGGCGCCAGGGCCGAGCTGGCCACGCAGTTTGCCGTCATGTCGACACCGCTGCCGAACCTGGTCGAACGCGCTGCCGTGACCTTACAGCAGTTGCCCCGGCAGGGACAGGGAAGTTTCCGGGTGGGGCTGGTAGCGCGGGCGAGTACGGTTCCCGGGCACGTGGCGAAGTGGGCCTTGGTGCTGCGACCGGGCCAGGTGTCCTTACTGAACGAAAACACTGGATGGGTTGCGTCGGCGCCCTGTTCCGTACATCAAGGATCAACGTACCGGATGGAACTGACGGTGATTGGCACCACCGTGGCAGGCAAAGCGTGGCGCGCTGGCACCCCGGAACCCGCCACCTGGACGGTTCGCGCACGGTTTCCGGCCAATGCCACCAGTCGGCAATCGGGTGTTGGCCTCTACTGCGCTAATGCGGTGGCCCAGTTTCGTCAATTTAGCGTGTCACCGCCGTTTCCCCAAGTGATCATCGCGCCCGGGGCCGCAAATGGGGTGTTTGTCGCCAACCAACCGGTTCGCTATGTTGTCAGGTTCCTTACCCGCCGCGCCGCCACCTATCGACTGCAATACCGGATAACCGGTCCCCACGGCAAGGTCGTACGGCGGGGGCAACAATCGGTGACCGTGCCGAGCTCGGGATCAGCCTCAACCGCCCTGAGCTTTCGTCTGCCGCTCCGGTTTGGCCTTTACACGCTGTCGCTCGATTGTGCCGCCGGTCGGCGCGCAGGGATCATTCTGCCGCCTCAGACCCTGGCGTGGATTCCGCCTCCCCGGTTGGACGCAGGGCAGCGCCTTGGTCTGAACGCTAATTTGAGACCGGTCGCCTCGGATCCTGTGGCCTTGGCTTCCGCGCTGTCTGCCATGCAGGTCCAGGGGATTGGCTGGTACCGGATGGAGTTCAACGCGTTGAGCATCGCTAGCCCTTCGTCGACGGACAATTGGCAGGCCACCGATGCGATGGTGGCCGCCGCTCACCGCGCCCATCTGCATGTGCTGGGACTCTTGACGGCTTGGCCGCCGGGCGACAACCCCTTTGCAGCCCACGCCAAGGTGTCGTTTGCCGAAGCGCTTAGACAATATGTTGGCTTTGTGCAGGCTACGGTGGCGCGTTATATGCCGGGCGGGGTGCTGGCCCGTCAGCGAGGATGGGGGAAGTATGGGGTGACCGCCTGGGAACTTTGGAATGAACCCACGACGGCCGCCTATTGGCAGGGCACGCCCGCCCAGTATGCACGGCTGGCGCAAGTGGCAGCACAGGCCATCCATCACCTGCAACCCGCTGCTGACGTGCTGCCCTATGCGTATTCCCCGCGTACCCTCTTGTCGGTGGATACGCCCGCGTTTACCGGACTTGCCTGGCATTATTATCCTGGCGCGAGCAGTCCCGACTCTCCGGTCGCCTCCGTGTATTCGGCGACGGAGCCCATTCTGACCGCCGAAGCTCGCCCGTCCCATCCGCTGCCTCAGCGTTTGCCTTTGTGGCTGACCGAAACTGGATGGTCAACCCAATGGGTGACGCCGCGGCAACAGGCGGCATACTGGGTGCGGACCGCGTTGGACACGTTGGCGACGGGAACGCAGAAGGTATTCTTTTTCACGGAGTCCTATCCCGGTTCGGGATACGGAGAATTCACCGCGCATTCGGCACCGCGCCTCGCCGTGCCCGCGGTGGCCGCCTTGAGCGCTAACCTGGCCGGCTATCGACGGGCGGGATCGGTGGAACTCGGCAGTGCCGTGCGTGCATGGCTCTGGCAAGACGGCGCGAACACGATGGCGACGCTGTGGGGGATGGGTGCCCGCTCCGGCCGCCTTGCGGTTTCGAGTTTGGGCGGCCGCCTAGGCGCCGTCGATTGGATGGATAATCCCATTGCCCCGGCAAAACCCGGCCAACTCGATTTGCCGATAGGGCGCGATCCGGTCTACGTGATCGCCCATGACCTAAGCCCCCGCGGGCTGGCGCAAACCTTGCGCCAGGGGGTGTTGACGGGCATTGCGCCGGTGTCGGTGGAGTTTTCGCACTGGCTGATACCCCAGGCGTCAACCGTGGCTCCCCTGGCGGTCACGGTGGCCAATCAAGCGAATCGGCCCGTCTCGGGCCGCATTGCGGTCGGGGTGCCCACGGGCTGGTCGGTGGGCAAGTTCGCCCCATCGTTCGGACCGCTGGCGCCTGGAGCCAGCACCACCATTTCCGTTCCGATCACCCGTATCGTCCCCAACCGGTCAAACGCGTATCGCGTGACCGTGCGGACGATAGGGGGGTCGGGCGGGATCCGCCAGTCACGGACCGAGACGCTGGCCGTGTTGGCCAGCGCGCCCATCCGACGGAAGTCTTCGCCCTCCCTGCCTGTGCTGCTCGACCGGGCGAGCCAGGTGGTGGGGGTACCCGGTTGGACGCCTGCGGTGGCCCGTGCCCGGATCTATACCGGATGGTCACCCACCGCGTTTCGGGTCGGCGTCTTGGTCCACGCGCAGGAGTTTTTCCAGCCCTTCACGCAGGCCAACATCTGGCAGGGTTCGAGCCTGCAACTCTACTTTCAAGACCGCACTCCGGCCCCCAATGGCGGTTGGACCGGCGGCCGTGCGGTTGGCGTGGGATTGGCTGAGACCCCCGAGGGGCCCCAGGTCTACGAGTGGTCCGGACCCTCTGCGGGGCGCATTGTCTCCGCGCCGCTGAACGTGAAGCGCCTCGGCCCGCACCGCTGGTGGTACCAGGTCTCGCTGCCATGGTCGGTGCTGGGAATTCGCCCGCAGTCGGGCGCGTATTTTGGGTTTGACGCGCTGCTCAATGTCGTCCGTCAGGAAAAGCGGGTGGGTTGGATTGCGCTGGCCCCGGGGGTGGGGAACACCAATCTTCCCAATCGGTATCCCTCATTAACCCTGTTGGGGCCGTCATAGACTTCACCCGAAGGTCGTCGGTCCCGCGGTCAGCGCGGATCGTGGCACCGTTCGTCTGCAAAGCCGTTCGATGATGGCGTATGATGAGAAGGACCGTTTCGCGACAATGCGATTGCAAGGAGGAGATGATCGAGTGGCAGGAATTTTGGATCGCGTGAAAACCATTTTGGGGGCTAAGGCCAACCAGGCGCTGGATGCGATGGAAGATCCCACCCAGACGATTGACTATTCCTATGAGAAGATGCAAGAAGCGCTGCAGGAGACGCGGCGTCACATCGTAGAGGTGGCCACGGCGAAAAAGCAATTGGAGTCGCAGCTTAACGCCCTCAAGCAACGCGCCGCGGAGTACGACCGGGATGCGCACGACGCGGTGGCCGCGGGCCGGGACGATTTGGCGACCCAGGCCTTGGCCACCAAGGCGACGCTTCAACAGCAAGTCGACGATTTGAGCGGTCACATCCAGTCCATGGAGGCCGAACAAGCCAAACTGGTCGACTCGCAGCACCAGTTGGAGGCGAAGATTGAAACCTTCCGCAGCCAAAAGGAAGTCATGAAGGCGGAATATTCCGCGGCCAAGGCCCACGTCGCCATCAGCGAAAGTATGCATGGCATCACCCAACACGCCGAGGACATCTCGGGGACGATCGACCGCGCACAGGAGAAAATCCAGCAAATGCAGGCGCGGGCATCCGCCATCGACGAAGTGGCTGCTGACGAGCCGGAGGCCCTGAACGCGGGCAACGGGTCGCACGACGAAATTCGACGCCAGCTGGATGCGGCTAAAACGAGCTCGGCGATTCAAGACGAGTTGGCCCGGATTAAGGGCGAGGTTAAGGGGTCATAATTCCGCGAGCGACCGTGTTTCCCCGGGAGTCGGCTGCAGCGACTCCTGGGGAACCGTTCCAACGAGGGCGAGTTGTCGCCAGAGCTCTTGCCCTGCGAACGTAGGGTGCCTCGGAAACAACGGACAAGCGGTTATTGGTCATACAAATGACACTTGACCCGATGGTCGGAACCCACGTCATGAAAGGTCGGAATGGCTTCGTAACACCGGTCGTGCACATGAGGACAGCGAAACTGAAAGGGACAACCGCGGATTTCCTGGGCAAGATTCGGCGGCTCGCCAGTAAAGGTTTCGGCTTGCGGTTCGCGGCTAGAGTCCGCCACCCGCTCGGGGTCGGGCGCGGCATGGATTAGCAGTTGGGTGTAGGGATGCTGTCCATGCTCGACGATATCGTCCGACGGGCCTTCTTCCACAATCTCTCCCGCGTACATGACAGCGATGCGCGAGCTGACGTAGCGCGCGCCGGCCAAGTCGTGCGTAATATAGAGATAGCCGATGCCAAAGCGCTCGTTGAGCGATAACATGAGATTCAGCACGCCGAGGCGCAGCGAAACGTCCAGCATGGATACGGGTTCGTCGGCTACGACGAGGTCAGGCCGGGCCGCCAAGGACCGGGCCAATGCCACGCGCTGCCGTTGGCCCCCGGAAAGTTCATGGGGGAATTGTTGCAGAAAGTTGTCTGGCGGGGTAAGTCCCACCTGCGCGAGCGCATCACGCAACAACTCCTCCCGGTGTTTCGCGGGCAGCGACGCCCATAGTCCGGGTGGCAAGCTCCGCTTAAGGATGGTGCGGATCGAGTGGGTGGGGTTGAGCGCGGCAAACGGGTCTTGAAAGACCATTTGCACGCGCTTGCGGTATTCTCTCAGCGCGTGGCCCTGGACGCGGGTCACGTCCTGGCCATCGAAGGTCATGGTGCCTTCCTCCGGCGTGTACAGACGCATGATGGTGCGGGCCAGGGTGGACTTCCCCGAGCCCGATTCGCCAACCAGGGCGACGATTTGGCTTGCGTTCATGGTGAGTTCCGCCCCTCGCAGGACATGGGCCACCTCCCGCCCCAGCGGGAAACGCTTGTGAATGTTATGCAGCACCAAGGGGGCTCCCAGGCGTTGACGAGGAACCGAGGCGGGTTTTGCTGTGCTCATGCCTTCACCTCATCTGGCACCGCGAGTTTTTCCGCGGCCACGTGACAGGCGACCTGGCGTTCGCCCTGAACCTGCAGCGCCGGCTGAGTCTGCTGGCAGATGTCCCGCACTTCCGGGCATCGCTCCGCAAACGGGCACCCCGCAGGCGGGTTGAGCATGTTGGGCGGCGTTCCCGGGATCCCCTCCTGGCGGGTCCGGGTGCCATGCAAGGGCGGAAAGGAATGAATCAGCGCCCTCGAATAGGGATGCCAGGCATCGTGCAATAATTCCCGCGAGGGTCCGCTTTCCATGACCCGGCCTCCATACATCACCACGACCGAGTCGGCGACTTCGAGCAACAGGGAAAGATCATGGGTAATCAACAGCACGGCAAAGCCCAGTCGGCGTTGAAGGTGCCGAATCAACGCGATGATTTCACGCTGGGCGACGACATCGAGGGCGGTCGTGGGCTCATCCATGACGATGAGCTCGGGGTTCAACAACAGCGCCAGGGCAATGACCACGCGCTGGCGCTGGCCCCCGGACAACTGGTGGGGAAAGCTGTCGAGCTTGTTGACCGGCACCTCCACGATGCGCATCACTTCCTGGCAGCGCTGATCGGCTGAGCTGCGGCGGTACGCCGGATCATGGGCGCGAATCGCATCGTGCATCTGGGCGCGGACGCGCATCACGGGATTGAGGGCGTTCATTGCGCTTTGGGTAACGAACGAAAAGGTCTGCCATCGCGCGCGACGCAGTTCCCGCGGCTTCATGGCGAACATGTCTTTCCCCATGATGGTCACCCTGCCTTCGACGCGGACCGCCGGGGGCGCCAGCACTCGGGTGGCCGCCAACGCCACGGTCGATTTGCCGCTTCCGGACTCTCCGGCCAGGCCTACCAGCGTGCCCCGCTGGACCGTAAGGCTCACATCACGCACCGCCCGCACCCAGCCCCGGTTGGTGGGATAGCTGACCGACACGCGTTCCACCGACAAAGCGGGTTGATCATTCGGCATGAACCTTCACCACCCTTTTTCTGAGACGCGGGTTAGTAATTTCATCCAGCGAAAAGTTAAGCAAGGCTAGGCCTCCACCATACAGGGTGATCGCCAGCCCAGGGGGGATGAACCACCACCAGAGACCGTTGAGGAGGGCAGCATTATTTTGGGCCCAGTAGAGCATGGTGCCCCAACTCACGGCGGACACATTGCCAAGGCCAAGAAAGTCTAGCCCAGCTGCCGCCAAGAGGGACCCAATCATGGCGAACAGGAGGTTATTGACCACGAGTGAGGCCATGTTGGGGAGAATTTCCGCGAAGACGATGCTGTACCACGGCTGGCCGACCAGCCGGGCGTGCAGGACGTAGTCGCGTTCGCGCAAGCTTAGCACCTGCGAGCGCAAGGTCCGCGCACCCCACGCCCAACCGGTGATCGCCAGCACGAAGATAATCACCCCTTGGCCCTTGGAGGGCACGTAGGACGAAAGCACAATCAGCAAAGGCAGACCGGGAATCACCAAGAACAGCGTGATAACAAACGAAAGCACACGATCGGCCCAGCCTCCCAGGAATCCTGCCGTGATGCCGATCAATACGGCAATGAAGGTAGCCAGGGAGCCGGCCACCACAGAGACCAAGAGCGAGTTGCGGGCGCCCCAGACGACTTGCCGAAATACGTCTTGGCCGAGCGCTGTCGTTCCCAGGGGATTAGCGGCGCTCGGGGGCATGTCCGGCAAGAAGGTTTCGGCGTTCGGATTGCCCGGTGCGATCATGGGCGCAAACACGGCCATGATGACGAACAGCGCGATGATCGAGAGCCCGACCCACGCCTTGATGGTGAGGTGAGGCACGTAATGGCGGCGCATCGCGCGAGGAGCCACCGGCGTTGCCGCGGGGGCGAGTGCTGACTTGGCCATCGTAGGAATCCCTCCCTGTCCACGCACCTAGGTGCGGCTGATCCGTGGATCTAGAAATGTGTACAAAAGGTCAACGATGAAATTGGCGACCAGGACGGCCGATACGATAATCAAGAAGATGCCTTGCATCAGCGGATAATCGGAATTGCTGACTGCCTGCACCAGGGCAAATCCGATACCGGGGTAATTGAATACGTCCTCGACCAGGACGGCACCGCCGACGACGAAGCCGAGCGACATGGCAAAACTGGTCAACACGGGCAGCAACGCGTTGCGGGCACCGTAATTCTGCATAATCTCGCGTTCCGGCAACCCCTTCATTTGTGCGAGCAAGACATAATCGTCGGCCAGGACGCTGACCAGATTGTTCCGCATCTGCATCATCCATCCTCCCATCGAGGTGATGACGATGGAAAACGCCGGCAATGCGGCATGGTAGAGGATGCTGCCCAGGGTGCGGAGGCTAAAGCTGAGGCTCACCCCCCCGCCGTAGGCGTGGGCAATGGGAAACCAATTGAGCGTGAAGCCCAGCACATATAGCAGGGCGAGCGCAATCCAAAAATACGGCATGGCGGACATAACGGTAAAACCGACGGGCAAGGCATCGGCCAGCGCCGCTCCCCGCCGCCAGGCGGAATAGACGCCGATGAGGTTGCCCAAAGCAAACGCGATGATCGTGGCAAACCCTATCAGGAAGAGGGTCCATGGCAACATTTCTCCGATGACCTGGGCGACCGGGACCGGGAAATAGGTGAAGGAAATCCCCAGGTGGCCGGTCAACGTGTTTTTCAGGTAGGAGAAATATTGTTGCACAGGGCTTTGATGGGTGGAAATGCCAAAGGCCGCTTCGAGGGCCTTTAACGCGGCCGGCGGGATTTTGCCCTGAGCTTTGGCCATCAAGGCAGACGCGGCATTGCCCGGCATGAGGCGGGGGATGATGAAATTCAGCGTCATGGCTGCCCAAAAAATGAGCAGGTAGAGGCCGATTTTATTGGCGATAAAGCGCAGGCCGGATCCACGGTGCACTGGTGCTCAACCCCCTTTCGGTTCCGCATAGGAGAAACAGGAGCGGCCGCGCGCGGCCGGTCCCTTTTCCTTGGCTTTGGCTGGCTCGTTGGAAACGTCGCTGGCGGGTACCTGCGATTACTTGTAGTAGAGATTGGTAAGGACTGGCAGATTACCCTCGTTGACGTTCCAGTACGGGTTGGCCGGCGTGGGCCATCCCCCGATATTCTTGGTCGAGTACTCAATGGGCGTGTTGCGGTACGTCAGCGGGATGACGGGCAGTTGGGTGGCAAAGATGCTTGCCAACTGGTGAACAAGGAGGACTTGCTTGGAGTGCACGTTCGTGGCCAGGAATTGCGCCCCCAGCGACTCGACCCGAGGATTGTAGTAGCGTTCGAAATTGGCGGTGGCGTATTGCCCCATCGGCTTCGAAAACTGCTTGGACATAAACGGGTAAAGCGTGAAGAAGGGGTTCGCGCCCCAGGGCGCCCAACACACGGCAAGGTCAAATTGACCGAGCTGCAGCTTGTGGTAGTACGTATTGGCCGAGTTGCTCTGGATGGTTACGTTGATGCCGATCCGCTTTAACTGTTGGGTAATCTGCTCCGACGCGGCCACGAAGTCCGTATACGGCGTGGAAACATCGATCGAGACGTTGAAGGGCTTGCCTTTAGGCGTCTTCAACACGCCGTTGGGACCTGCCTTAAAGCCAGCCTTGAGCAGCATGCGCTTGGCCAGGACTGGCGCGTAGCGGGCACTGAACTTCCGATTCAGCGTCGGCGTCGACCAAGTCTTCGCCATGCCCGGGGTGATGCCCGTGAGGTTGGTGACGGGCGGGGAATAGCCGCTAAAGCCAATATTCGTGATTTGCCGGCGGTTAAGCGCCATGCTGATGGCCCGCCGCACCACGAGCAGATTCAAGGGATAATGGTGCAGATTGACGTAGAGGACATCGAGTCCGTTCGGATACAGTCCCACGTGATTGTACTTCGGGTCCCGATTGACGTATGAGCGGCGCAAATTGAAGGAGAAGGTTCCCGACCACTGCAGCTTGTTTTCGGCCAGGGCCAACACGGTGGTGGTATTCGACTGCTCCGCCGGGATCCTGAGCGTCTTCAGATACGGCTTAGGAGCCTGCCAGTAATGGGGATTACGGGTAAGGGTTACCAGCTCCGGACTGAAGGAATGAAACTCAAAAGGTCCGGTGCCGATGGGATGCGGGTCGGTCCAGGTCACTGGGTTGTGGTGCGACCAGATGCTGGCGGGAACGATGGGGACTTGCGCCATGTAGTAGAAGAACATCGCGTTGGGCTTTTTGAGCACGAATTTGACCGCGTGCGATCCCGCCATGGACACGGACTTCAGGTAGGTCCACAGCCCGGTGACGTCGGTGGCCGGGTATTTCTTGAGCATATGAAAGGTGAACGCGACGTCTTTAGACGTGAAGGGCATGCCGTTGGAAAAGTGCACACCCGGGCGGAGATCCACGGTGAGCACCGTGGCGGCCTTATTCCAAGACCAGCTGGTGGCCAGCCACGGCTTGTAGTGCCCGTTGGCGGAATTCCACTGAATCAGCGGCTCATAGACAATGTAAGTCGCTGGCGTATTGCTGGCTCCGGGGGCAAAGGGGTTGTTTTCGTCGACCCAGGTTCCATTGGGACCGCCCAGGAGATTGAGCGTTCCCCCAATCTTGTGGGTCAGCGCAGGACGTCGGGCGACTCCAATCTTATGAATGACCGCGGAGTGTCGTGCCGCCGCGGGGCGAAATCCCATGGCCAAGGTGCTGAGGCTAAAGAGGCTTACGGCACTCGTGGCCGCCATCACCTTCCAAGTAGCTTTCATCGCTGCATCCTCCCTCATCAAGCAAGTCTCATCGTGAAAAGCAACCTAACGGGAGTGCTCTGGATTAGAGAGCACAACCGCGACGAGTGTGGATTGGCAATGGACTGATGGACGTCCAGCGGGTTAGACGGCTGGCGCGCTTCACTTAAATTGTATGGTAATGGGCGAACCGAAGGCAAGTCAAGGCAGATTCGGGAATTTCAGCCATTGCCGAGCAATCCGCCTGGTCGCCTGAAGATGCAGCAGGCGCGAAGCATCTTGCCTGGTCGGGCCGGGCCTCAATCGGTCTTCGGCCGTCCCGACTGAACCGTCGACCCCGCGCCGCCTAACCACCACCCGCTGGGCTTGGTCATAGTTTTCGCGGAGCCGGGCGGAAATCTGGGTGTCGTGTGCGGCCTCCCGCCTTGGCTCGCGCTGAAGATCGGGCAAAGTCGACGCTTTTTGTGGGGGGCGGCCGAACCTGGCAGGAGCGCCGAGGCCCGCGGAGAACCCTCCATCATCGGCCGGTTTCGGCTTCGGGCTTCATTTTATGGCGGGCGGTTGACCGACTATAATGGGGACGGATGGTGCCATGATGACGAACGTGCGAGTTGGGACAGAAAAGGAGGTTGTAACTGATGCGACGGACATGGTGGGGACGCGGGCTCGGCATGGCCTGCGGAGTTGCTGGCTGTGCACCCATGTTAGCGAGCCTGGTTGGCGGCGTCATCGGTGCCGTGGGCGCCCAGGGCATGCAAACCGAGGCGATGGGGATGGGCATGACCACTTCCACGGGGAGCGCCATTCCCGGTTGGGTGGTGATGCTGGGCCGATTCTCCTGGCCGCTTTTGATCCTCTCGGTTCTCCTGCTTATCATCAGCTTTTGGCGGACGCGGACTCTTTCGCGGACGGTGGCCTATATCGGAGTAGGGTTGCTAATCCTCAATCAACTCAACATGACGCTGTGGCTGTTCTTGCCTGCGATGGCAGCCTTAGTGCTGGCTTTTCTGCTAGCGGGCGGCTCTCCCCGACTTGCCGTCGGCGCCGGGATCGCCCGCCGCAATGGCAGGGGATCCGCCATATGACGCGACGAACGTGGCAGGGTTTCCAACAAGAATAGCCGTGATCGGGCTCGACCGATTACGGTTCGGCTCTGGTGAACCATCTTTTGACGCGATCGATGGAGTCAGGGCAGACAATCGACTGCCTGATCAGGACCCTGGTTGTCCTGAATCAGCGGTCAGCCTGGAGCTTGCAGGCGCCCGTTTCTTGCGGATGCCGCTCCTTCGTTCTACGGCGAATCTTTAGCCACGAGCAGGAATAGATTACCAGCTCGGGGGGGATCATGCCTGAAGGGTTTTGGGGGGAGGCCTGCCGAGCCGGGTCAACAGCAAGAACGGTTGCTTGGAGGTGCGGTTGAGCGCGGGCCAATGCCCCGTCGCCTACTGTCCTGGCACAAGGCTCCCGGCAGCTGGGGCGCCAGCGACATGGGCCGAACAGACATTCGCGGTGCGCCTTGGGCTCTTTTACGCACTGGGTGGTATATGGCCGATGCCGGCTGGGCGGGTCCAGGGTGTCCAAGCGCCCCCCGGTACCGTGCACAGGCTCAATTCCGATCGGTACTCCGCCGCCAGGAGTGACGGCCCGGAGCTAGCGATGGGTTGGGCGGGTAACCCGGCGCACGGCGCGGCGCAGGCGGTCCTGGTCGCGCGCATCCATGATTGGTAGCAGGACGAGGGCGACCGCGTAAAAAATCCAGCCGGCCGCGATGACGGTACCCACCTGCAAAATCACGGTCAATCCTCGGCTGGCGGCAGTCAGGCCAAGGAGGGGAGGCAGGCCCAATAGGATTGCGGAAAAGGCTACCATGGCCAGTCCGAGCCAGCCCAGCTTGGTTAGGTCGACTAACGGACGCTCCATTGGGCCCGCACCGCGCCGTACATGCACCGCAAGCAGAGTCGCCCTGAGCCACCAAGCCAGGCTAGTGGCCAGGGCGAGTCCGGTGGCGGCCAGCGGACGGATTAACAGCAAGTCGCCGGCGATGTTGCAGCCGACGACGAGGAGACTGATGCGCGTGATGGCGCGCGTCTTCTGTTGAGCAAAGAGCGCCCGCGACAGGTAGGTGCCGTAGCCGGCGGCGGGGATTCCCGCCGACCAGGCGACTAAGGGCCCGAGGGTGAGCATCCGGGAGTGGGGGGAAAACCTGCCGTGTTCATAGACGGCTTGCAAGATCGGGCCGCCCAGCCAGATGAAGGTCAGCGTCACGGGGACAGCGACCGCAGCGACCAGGATGAAGCCCCGGGCCAACAACTCGTCGTATTCGGCGTGTTGGTCGGCATTCCAGTGGGCAGACAAGCGGGTAAAAATGGGCTGGGCGAAACTTTGCAACAAGACCTGGCTGGGCAACTGGCTCAGCACCTGGGAGTAATTTAGGGCGGCAATGCTCCCAGTGACCAGCCCGGACGCCAAAATTCGGTCCACGAGCACGCCCAGCGTCGTGACGGTGCTCGAGAGCAGAAAGGGTGGCGATAATCGAAACATGCGTTTTGTTAACGGGTGGCGAAGGCCCCAGCGCAGCTTCAGCCGCACTCCCAACCGCAATACTGTGGCCAGCAAATAAATCGTCTGCGCCATGACGGCCACCGTAAAGCCGATGGCGACGCCATGCACCCCTAAGCCGAAAGCGATGACGAGCACCGGAAAACTGGCGACGCGCAATACGCTGGTCACGATGGAGGCGATACTGGACTCGGTAAAAGCTTCCCGGCTACGCAGCACGCCAACCAGAAAGCCGTTTAGCGCCCAAAGCGGGATGGTTGGCAGCATGATTCGGGCCAAGGCAATTGTCAACGCCAGCTTAACCCCTGAAAATCCCGGGGCCAGAACTTCGACCAACGGCCGCGTAAACGCATAGCCTACGGCCATCAGGCCGAGCGAAGCCAAGGTTACCAAGGTCAGGGATTCTTGCAAAAAGTGGTTGATGTCGGACTCCCCATAGCGTTGGTCCACGCCACTCAGGGTCGGAACGAGGACGTTGGAAAGTCCAGAATCCACGGCGGCAAACAGGCGGTTGGGAACGACACTGGCCATGAACCAAGCGTCCGCCTTCAAACTGGTCGCAAATAGGGAGGCCATCAGCCATTCGCGGACGAGCGAGATAATTTTGGTAACCAGGGTGGCGACGGCAACCACCGCAGTGGAAATTGCGATGCTGCGCCGCGCGATTGCGCGCTTGCCGTCGAAACTCTCCGTACGAATCCCCCTTTTGTCAGCCTCCGAGCTGGATTTAGCATAGCATAACTCGCTCCGGGGGATAGCACGCTTTTGAAATCTTCTTTCCGGCTTCCGAGCCCCAACCTTCGAGATTTGTGCCGTAAAGGGCGAGGAGGACCGCGGAACCGACAGAACAGGGTAGCGGCTGTGTGGGTACTCGGTTGGCTCTGACGTCTGATCGCGGAATTCGACAGGATGAACGGGAGGGTTGTCCAAACGGGGGCCGCCAGCCTTCGTGAGCGAGCGCGAGGAGATGGGAGCCGTCGTCACCAAGATCCGAGCCAGCCCCTGGATCCAGGGCTAATCCTTACCCATTAGCCGCCATATATTACCATCGTATGAGGCGACTATGTCTGAAGGGTTTAGGGTGACGCTCTCACGACCGATGCCAGCCGCAAGGAACCGTCTCTTGGAGGCGCTATTGAGCG
>JAJZZH010000229.1 GCA_021797675.1 Bacillota bacterium
CTAGGAGCTTGTCCATAAATCCCCATGAGCACGTGCAAAACTACAATATATTCCGCAGTTTCTGGAAACGATACCATATATTGTGGATACGGTTGGCATGATTCGAATTAATGGACATGCTCCTAGACGATTCGACCGCGTAAGGAGCGAGATCATGATACTGCCGGTGTGGATCCAAGACACAGAGCAAAAATGTTGTGGCCACGAGATCAAAGTTGGCCAGTTCGTGGAATGGATGATCTATGCGTATCTGGATGCCATTCCCGAAACGCAGCCAGAAGTCCCCCAGATCTCCGTGGTATCCAATGACGAAGTGGAAATCGTGGGGGACTGGATACCGCAACCGCAATGGCCCGAGGAGGTCACGGTGTTTGGAGCGTTTGGAGATCTTCATCACGGCCCCGTTCATGTTGGGCTCGCCATTCGCCAGGGGGCCCCTGTGCAGGAATCGCTCGTAGCGTTTCACGGGAAACTCTGGCACGAGTGGCACACGGAACGAAAAAACCCGCCCATGAAAGGCGTAATCCGCAGTCTTTACTATCACCGGGAACGATTGGAGCAGACCGATCACCCAGGTGGCTGGAAGCACATCGGCTTTTACGAAGGCCAAGCTATCCGAGCGACGACCGACATCGACCCGAGAGACAACAGAAATTGGGCCATTCGATGCTTGCTAGAGATCACGGGATGAACAGGTAATTCGCATTCTCGAATTGGGCCCAAACACATAGCTCTAATGATTTTCTAGGTTACGATTAAGTGTTGAGTCCTTAACGGGGGCGTAGGTGCATTTAGGCCGACGGGGAGTCGTGGGAGTGATCATCGCTCCGCCTATACTCTACGATAGGCCTAAACAGAGGACGCCCATGGTGTGGGTCCAGAGTCCGGATGATCCACGCGACTCAGGAAATCGTGTTTATGGAGGTCAACCAGCAGCGCTGGGCAGACATGGAGCGACTGTTTGAAGGGCGTGGTGGCCCCGAAAATTGCTATGTACGGTGTGGCGGGGAAGCACAGCAGATCGGCATGATAAGGACCACCGGAAGCAGGCCATGCATCAATTGGTCCACGACCAGATACCGATGGGATTGCTGGGTTACGCCGGCGGAGAGCCAATGGCATGGCGTTCGATTGCCCCGCGTGCGACCTATCGTCCCCTGAGCGGCCGAGGTAATCCGCCCAATCCTGCGGAACAGGTCTGGTCGCTGGCGTGTTTCTTTGTGGTGCGGACGTTTCGGGGACAGGGCATCATGAGGACGCTCCTCCGCCGCAGTGGACCATGCACGCCGGCGGAGCGCCATGGCGGTGCAAGCCTATCCAGTCGATCCCGATTCGCCAAGTTATCGCCTCATGGGATTCACGACCCTGTTTGAGGCGCATGGGTTCGTGCACGTGGGCCGACCGGGAGCCGCCGCCACGTGATGCCGTTGACGCTCTAGCCGTCGCCAGGGACTTCGTACGCGACTTCCTGACGGTCGGGAGTCTTGCGGGACCATCGGGGGCGTACATTAAGGACGCACAGCGAGGGCAAGCATTGCCGTGACGCAATTCGCAAAAAACCCCTCGGATAGTCAACGACTGACTGTCGCCGACGCCCAAGGCTGGTCAGACAAATGACCTCCAAGTTAGTGTTGCGGGAAAGGCGAGTCGGGTAAAGTT
Organism: Bacillota bacterium; assembly: GCA_021797675.1. Lineage (GTDB taxonomy): Bacteria > Bacillota > Sulfobacillia > Sulfobacillales > Sulfobacillaceae > JAJZXC01. The sequence continues at coordinate 1,660 of JAJZZH010000229.1, forward strand.
CGCCAGATCCGACGGATCAGGCGGCTGAGATCCGGGAGCATGCGTCAGTCTTTGGGGGGAAATGTTTTTCCCCTGCCCGGAACCCCCTGCCTCATGCGGATTTCCGGACAGCGCAAAAAGCTCCCCATACGCCATATCCGGTGCCTTGGGGACTGACAACCTCGGTCCAAGACAAATCTCGCTCACGAAAGTTGTGTTAAGAGATTTGTGTTAAATGTTTAACTATGCTAGTATGCCGATGTTTCCAGTATTCCGGCAACCGGCTGAGAAAACCCCGGTGGACACCGCCAGGCGCGCTGGCGTCGTGTCAAGTCCCGTCGTCTACCCCGTTTCGTGACTTCATCGAGGAAGTTGCCCCCACGCCCATCGTGGACGAGACGGAAGCGCCAAGCGATCATTCTGCAAACGGCAACGGATCCGACAGCAATCATGGTTGGCAGACGAACGGCGACCGACGCTGGCAGCCGCTGTGAGCAGACTGTCCCGATCGGGTACCGGCCTTTTTCCCAAAGGCTCAGCGCGGTGCGCCTTGTTGTAGACAAATTAAGGGAGGCGTCTATATCGATGCAGAAATCTGGTGTTACCCTCACCATTTCCACCGTCATCGCCAGCTTGGCTCTGGCTAGTCTGGGCTTTGCTCCTACGCCGAAGGGACGGTCTGTGTTGCAAATCGTGCCCTCGCCGACCTCGGGAGCCTACACGGAGAATTTTAACCCCTTCTCCACCAGCGCCCTGCCATTTACCCAGGGAGCCATTTATCAGACACTGTTCTACTTCAATCAAGTCGGTCCGCAAGTATATCCCGTCCTAGGCACGCATTATCACTGGAGCCACGGCAACTCCACGCTCACCGTCGATCTCCGCCACGGGGTCAAATGGTCCAACGGCATGCCGTTTACGGCCAAAGACGTGGTCTTTACGTTCAACCTGTTGAAGCGCTTCCCTGCGCTCGACACCAACTCGGTCTGGAACCACTTGAAATCGGTGTCGGCTACCGGTACCTACCAGGTCGTCTTTCATTTCCTTAGCCCTGATGTCCCCTTTGGCTGGTACATCCTGGGGCAGACGTACATCGTGCCGCAAGCGGTCTGGAAGAATTTTTCCAATCCGAAGGCCGTGACCAATCCGCACCCGGTGGGTACCGGTGCCTACAGCTTGGCCCGCTTTTCTCCCCAGGCCTACTTTTTCAAGGCCAATCCGCGCTACTGGGGCGGCAAGCCCAAGATTGCCACCTTGGAATTTCCTGAGTTCAACTCCAACAGCAGCGCCTCCGTAGCCCTGGCTTCCGGCAAGACTGGCTGGGCGGGGCTATTCGTTCCCGATGTGCAACATATCTTTGTCAGCAAACGGCCCGCCACCAACCATTACTGGTACCCGCCGACCAATCTGGTCATGCTGTTTACCAATCTAAAAAACCCGCTGTTGGCCCAACTGTCCGTTCGACGAGCAATCAGTCTAGCGATCAATCGGCAGGAATTGTACCGGGTGGGCGAATACGGATACGAAACGGTGGCCAGTCCAACCGGCTTGGTGCTCCCCGCCAATCGGAGCTGGTTGGATCGCCATTTGCCTAAAAACGCTCTCCACTTTCAATACAATCCCCGGGCGGCCGTTAAGCTTCTGGAACAGGCGGGATTTCGCCGGAAAAACGGCAAGTTCGTCACCAAGACGGGTAAGCCGCTGTCGCTGGTGATGAATGTCAACGCGGGGGCTAGTGACTGGGCCGAAGACGCCTCGATCATCGCGCGCAACTTGGGTGCCATCGGCATCCACGTGACCCTGCGCCCTCTTACCGGCAGCTATTACCCAGACCTCTTGACCGGGCATTACCAGATGGCTATTTGGTGGGGGGGCAACCCGACTGGGCCTAGCCCCTATTACCTGTATCAGAGCATGCTGGCGCCTAAGTCGGCCGATAACTTCGAACACTGGCACAATCCGTCGACCACGCAGGCCCTACAAGCGTTTGCCGCCACGCGCAATCTTTCGCGTCAACACGCGGCCATCGCCCAAATCCAGCGGATCTTTGCTAGCCAACTGCCGTCGATTCCCTTACTGAACGGCGTGGCCTGGTACGAATACAACTCCAGTCACATCGTGGGCTGGCCCACCGCCAAGAATCCCTATGCGGTACCGGCACCTTGGTCCTACCCGGCGAATGAAGTCATCCTTTCACATCTTCGGCTGAAATAGGGAGAGACGCCCCAGGGAGATGCGATCGACCGCGTCTCCCTGGGACGGTTCCCACTGCGGAAGCAAAGGGGGAAAGCAAGCCGATGAAGTATGTTCTCAACCGGGTGGGGTTTCTCTTGATTTCGCTATGGGCGGCGGCTACGATTAACTTCTTTCTGCCCCGGATGATGCCGGGCAATCCCGTCGATTCCCTCATCGCCCGATTTCAGGGCCGAATCAGCGGCTCCGCATTGCACGCCATTGAGCTACAGTTTGGGATCACGCACCAACCGCTCTGGTTCCAGTACCTGGCGTACCTCAACCATCTCTTGCATGGCAATTTCGGGGTGTCGCTCACCTATTACCCGGCGTCGGTGATGACGGTGATCGGGAACAGCCTGCCCTGGACATTGGGTCTGGCCGGACTCTCCACCGTCATCAGCGTCGCCTTGGGACTCGCCCTAGGCATCTATTCCGCATGGCACCGCAAGGGCTGGCTAGCCAACGCGTTGCCCACCATGAGCACGTTTACCGCCGCCATTCCCTTCTTTTGGCTAGCGATGATATTCGTCTACCTACTGGGTTACCTCTTGGGATGGTTTCCTACGGACCATGCCTATACGTCGTCGCTGGTGCCTGGGATTAACGGGCCATTTATTCTCAGTGTGCTCCATCACGGAATTCTTCCCGCCTGTACCATCGTTATCAGTTCGCTCGGAGGCTGGTTAATGAACATGCGCAATAACATGGTTCAGATCCTGGGCGAGGATTATATCCTGTTCGCCCAGGCCAAGGGGGTGCCCGACCGCGCTTTGATGCTCCGGTACGCGGCGCGCAACGCCATCTTGCCCATCGCGACCAGCTTTGCCATGTCGATCGGGTTCGTCGTCGGCGGCACTTTGCTGACCGAGATTGTGTTTTCGTATCCCGGTGTTGGCTACCAACTCTTCACCGCGATCGAGAATTCCGATTATCCTCTGATGCAGGGACTCTTTCTGATGATTGCGGTCTCTGTCTTGCTGGCCAATTTCGCCGTCGAAATGCTCTACGGACGCCTTGATCCGCGGGTCCGTCGAAGTGGGGTGTGACCGTGATTACATCAGTTGCGAGTACCTCGGTAGATCCATCGCGGCGGGGACGAACCTCCCCCATCCGCCAGTTTTTCAAGGATCCTAAGGCACGGGTCGGGTTTGGTATCTTTGCCTTTTTCGTCTTGATCGCGCTACTCGCCCCGGTGATCACCCCGTATAATCCCCAAAGCACGCTGTTCATTCCATTGCAGGCGCCAGACGCGCGCCATTGGCTGGGTACGACGGGCAACGGGCAGGATGTGCTGGCACAGTTCGTCTACGGAGCCCGCACGTCCCTGACCGTCGGCATTTTAGCGGGCCTCACCGCCACCGCCATCGGGATTGTCATGGGCATGCTGCCCGCCTATCGGGGTGGCACGTTCGACCTCGTCGTCTCCACCTTCACCAATATCATTCTGGTCGTTCCCGGCCTGCCTTTGTTACTCGTCATTGGCGCCTACATCCACCAGACTGGATCGCTGGTCATCGCCCTCGTCATCGGGATGACCGGGTGGGCTTGGCAAGCCCGCGTTCTGCGTTCGCAGACCCTGAGCCTGGTTTCGCGCGACTATGTCGTGGCTGCGCGCCTGGCCGGCGCCCCCGACCAGCACATTATTTTCCGTGAAATTTTGCCCAACATGCTCTCGCTGGTGGTGGCTGGGCTCATGTACAGCTGTCTTTATGGAATCCTGGCGGAAGCCAGCTTGGAGTTCCTCGGCCTCGGCAACATCAATGCCACGAGTTGGGGCACGATGCTTTACTGGGCTACCCAAGGGGCCGCCTTGCTCAACGGCGCGTGGTGGTGGTTCGTCCCCCCCGGGCTCTCTATTGCCCTCGTGGGGATGGGGTTTTCGCTGATGAATTTTGCCGTTGACACCCTATCCAATCCGCGGCTTCGCGAAAGTTCGTAAGCCCACCGACCTGAAGGAGAACGACCATGGCGTCAAACGTATTGGAGCTAGATGATTTGACGGTAACCTACGTCAGCCGGACGCGGCGCGTCCCGGCCGTCCGCAACGTCACCCTGGCAGTGAAGCCCCACGAAATCGTCGGGCTGGTCGGCGAGTCGGGATCGGGCAAGTCCACCTTGGCGTTTGCCATCATGCGACTGCTGACCAATGCTGAGGTTGGCGGCCAGATCAGGGTGGTCGGCCAAAATATGCTGGCCATGGACCCCGAGGATTTGCGCCGATTTCGCTGGAAAACCATTTCCATGGCGTTTCAAAGTGCGATGAACGCCCTCAACCCGGTGATGACCGTGCAGCGCCAAATTGCTGACACCCTGAAATACCACCAACCTCACCTGAGCGATGAGCAAGTGCGCCAGCGCATCCGCGAGTTAGCGGACATGGTTCGCATCGATCCGGCCCGGTTTCAAAGCTATCCGCACGAACTTTCGGGGGGAATGCGTCAACGCGTGGTCATCGCGATTGCCATCGCCTTACGGCCGAATGTCGTGATCATGGATGAACCGACCACGGCCCTCGACGTCGTCGTACAGCGCAGCCTACTGGAGAACATCACCGCGATACAAGCGCAAACCGGATTTTCCATTGTATTCATCAGCCACGACCTGAGTTTGGTGACGGAACTCGCTGACCGCATCGCCATCATGTACGCGGGTCGCATCGTCGAACTGACGGCGGCATCCGCCGCCGCTGATCCTGGCGCCCGGCATCATCCCTATACCCAAGGACTGCTGGCGGCCATTCCGCGCTTAAGCGATGAAACCGTCGTCATCCGGGGAATCCCCGGCAATCCTCCGGATATGGCCCGGCTGGCTCCCGGATGCCCGTTTGCGCCGCGCTGTCCACAGCGGATGGACCGGTGCCTGAACGAAGAACCCGCCTTGCGCCCAGCGGAAACCGGGCAAATTGCCTGTCACTTGTTTCATTGAACACCGCCGGGTTGAGGAAAGGAGCCTGCAGAAGGGGGCAGATATGAGCGAACCCATCGAAGTGTTACGCGCCGAAAATCTCGTCGTCCGTTTCCCCGTTGGCGGCCGCGGACGCTGGATCGTTCCCGTCGACAACATCAACCTGACCATCCATCAAGCCGAAAGCGTCGGCATCGTCGGTGAATCGGGGAGCGGAAAAACTACCTTGGGACGCACCCTGGTGCGTATCCTGGAACCTGCCAAAGGCCGCTTGCACTGGCATACTCACGACGTCGCCCACATTCGCGGCAGAGCTCTGCGACACTATCACGCCGCGGTCCAAATGGTATTTCAGGACCCGTTTGCCTCCCTCAACCCCGCCCGCACCGTGTTTGATCAAGTGGCCTTGCCCGTGCGCTGCCACCGCCGGATGAGCGGAGCGGCCCAAGCTGACCGCGTTGAATCTTTGCTGGATCAGGTCGGCCTGTCCCCGGCCCGCGATCTGCGCGAGAAATACCCGCACGAACTCTCGGGAGGCCAACGCCAGCGCGTGGCGATCGCCCGCGCTTTGGCGGCCGATCCCCAAATCATCGTGGCCGATGAGCCCGTGTCCATGCTCGACGTCTCGATTCGCGCCGGGATCTTGCAGTTGCTCACGGAACTTAAGGAGCAACTTGCCTTATCGTTCGTCTTTATTACCCATGATCTGGCCTCGGCACGGTACTTCAGCACCCGGATTGGCGTGATGTACGCCGGACAACTGGTCGAGATGGCTACGGCGGCCGACATCACCCGCAGGCCGCTCCATCCCTACACCCGGCTCTTGATGGCCGCGTCGCCTGGGTCGGGCATGAAAGCGCCTCTGCCCGAAACGACCCAAGGTTCTCCCGACCTATCCGCTCAGCGCCGGGGGTGCCCTTTCGCCCCCCGCTGTCCGTTGGTGATGGACCGATGCCGCCAGGCAACGGTTGAATTTCGGTGGCTCGCCGACCAGCACGGCGTTGCCTGCCTGCGATCCGAGGAATAGCAACCGGGGATAGCGCCACGGCGGGTTGCCTGGCCTTCCCAGTCTCCTTCCTCCAGCATGGCCATGAGTCGCAGCACCCGCAGGCGATCGCTGGTCGGGTGTGTGATTGGTCACCAAACAATACTCCGCCGGTACCGTGGGATATTCCCGCCCAGACCATCGCCCAAGGCCATGGCCGATGCGTTAGGCGATTGCAGAAGGCTTGCGCAGCGTACCATGGGATCTTCTGCGCGTGGGGCCTGCCCAACGCGGCACGGCATCACCGCCTGATCAATCACGGCTCGGGGCAGTCGGTCTGGATCGGGCGGGAGGGGCTGGAAGAGGACCACGGGGGTTGGATCCCCTCTTTGATCATGCCGTGCCTCGCCAAACACGGTGCGCAAACCACCCGTTCGCACCGCGACGCCCTCGCGCTCGGCCAGATCTCCGCGGACCGTACTCGTGGAGCTTTCGCACCGAGGGTCTCCCTTCCGATCCGTCCACTTGGCTTGACGTTGAATCGACCATTTCACGTCGCAGATGCTTCCCCTGCCGCGACAACGAGGGGGTACAACCTGCCGTATCGAATTGGTCCGCGGGAAGACCCGCCAACGGCCCCCTGGCGTCAACGTCGCTCCGGGGCCTCACGCCGTCGGCCCGAACCGTGGCGCGCGGATGACACGGCGGGTTCAGGCCTGACGAGTTCGACATCGGCACGCGGCATCGGCCCGGCATCGTTCCCACAACCCGTCGCCAGGCGGCAGTGCTCGCAGGCTAGCCTGGCCAACCCTGTCCCACAGCGCGGACAGCGTCCCGCCGCACGCCGGAGCGGATATCGGCAAACGGGACAACATGCCACCGGGTTGCCGGATAGATGCAGCATTCTCCTTGCCACCTTGGGCCGCGGACCAAGCCTGCTTTCTCATCCCAAGCCGCATGGCCCGGGGTATTTTCTGGGTCTCGCTATCCATTTTCCACACTATGCGCGGGAATGCTTAAGGTGCCAGGCGGGCCACTAGGCCTCCTGTGAGCAGGGCCACGAAAATAGACCCCAGCCAGATCGCTGCGCCGTTTTTCACTCCGCGTTCACGGAACAGCACTAAGGTCGACGCGATACAGGGCACGAATAAGGTCAGCGTGACCGCCCCGGTCAAGATCTGGTGCGGAGCCATGTCCGCCTGATAGAGAGCTACCGTCCCGAAGTCCCGCCGGATGAAGCCGAGGACGAAGGCCGACGCGGTAGCCGGCGGCAACCGGAGCCAGCCCGTCACCAACGGGCCCAGCATGCGCTCAAGCCAGCCCAGCCCGCCCGTCAGCTTGCCCATTTCGATGACCAGGTTACCCATCAGAAACAGAGGAGCAGCCTCCCAGAGAAAGCCCAGGATCTGCTGGCGCGTCTTGTAGAATACGTTACCTGGGCGGGGCAGTCGAAGCGGCGGCAGGTCCAGCAAGAGGGGCACCGGCTCGCCGGGAAGCATGCGGTCCAACATGGTGCCCACGGCGACAAAGAGGGTCAGCACCGTCATCGCGTAGGCCAGGGCGTAGGGCCAGCCCAACCCGGCCAGAAGACCAGTAATCACCCCCATCTGGGCGGAACAGGGAATGGTCCAGGCCAAGAGCACGGTGACAATCGTACGCTCTCGCTCTCCACTCAAGATTCGCGTCGTCAAGGTGGCCATGGTGACACAACCAAATCCGAGAACGAGGGGAATCACGGCCCGACCATTTAACCCCACTCGCAGGAACCACCCGTCGAGCAGGGTGGCCAGCCGCGGCAGATACCCGGAGTCTTCCAAAACCGCCAACAGCAGGTAAAATCCGGTGACCAACGGCAGCAGGAGCGCCAGGAGATAGGTGACGGTACTCGTCAGCAGGCCGTATTCCCCCGCTAAGAGGCGAAAGATGAGCGACCCTGGAGTCACGACGTGCGCCAAGCCGGTCTCGACGGCGGGCACCCACGTTGATTGCAGGGTAAGTTCGGCCCACCCCACCAACCGGTTGGCAACCAGCACGCCTACACTTTCGTAGACGCCGACAAGCAGTGCCGCCACGAAGGCCAGTCCCGTCCAGGGGTTCATCAGCAGGCGATCGATGCGTTCCGGCCACTTCGCAGACGTGGCCACGCGAAAAAAGCGATGGGCCAAGTCATCCGCCGCCTGTCGCCGACGTGTGTACACGACCTCTTGCTGGCCAGGGGCCGGCCCGGCCCCCACGGTGCGGATGAGGGTGGCGTCTTCCTCCCACCAGAGCAGGCGATCGATCGCGTCCAAGCGGCGAACGGGATCCGCCAGCTTCGTCCAAAACATGGGGGGTGCGGGTGGGGGCCCAGCGGGTCCGCCCAACCGCTGACGCAACTCCACGATGCCTTCCCCTCTGACCGCGGCGGCTTTTAGCACAGGGACGCCCAGGGCTTCTTCCAATCCATCGGCATCCAGGAATACGTGATCGCGGCGGATTTCATCCATCATGTTCAACACCACGACGACAGGACGGCCCAATTCCGTGAGTTGTAACGTGAGGAAGAGATCCCGGGGCAGATGGCGCGCGTCGACCACGTTCACGATGATGTCGGCGGTCCGCAACGCTTCCACGGCCACGCGTTCCTCCGCTGTAAAGCGCGAAAGCCCGTAAACCCCCGGGGTATCCACGACGGTGTGGGATCCCAACCGCCCTTGGCTGACGCTTACGGTCGTCCCCGGAAAGTTAGATACCTCGACGTAGCGCCCGGTCAATCCGTGAAAAACGACCGATTTGCCGACATTGGGATTGCCCGCCAGCACAATGACCATGATCTTCCCTCCGTCGCCACCCTATGTCGGCGGAAGGACAATCAGACCGGCTTCCTGGTCCATGGGTGCACTTCGATGCGCGCCGCCAATCGGCGCCCCACCGCTACCGTTACCGGTCCCGTCTGCACGATGACCGGTCCTTGCGGCACCACCGCCTTCACGAGCAAAAGGACCCCGGCTTGAATGCCGAGGCGAGCGGCCTGCGGGCGCAACCGGGGGTCGGCGACCTTCACCACCGTGACCCGCCGCCCGCGGCCGACGTCGCTCAAGCGCATCGACATCCCCCGTTCCGCCATCCGAAACCTGCTCACACTTGCCCATGCGGGCATCAGCCGGTTTCGCCGGGATTATTCACTCTTTCGGCCGCAGTGTTGCTCCTAGCCGTCTCCGGCGTCATCCCCATCCTGCTTTGGGGTATGTGGCGTCTTACGCGATATCGACAGGATCGGAACCGCAACCTCGAAAATCCATTGCTCCTTCAGGTTATGCAGGTTCTGCAGCATTTTCTTGTGCTTAAGGCGGCTGCCGTAAATCCTCGCCGAAAAAACGGCGATTCCGCTTCGAACGTCTCGCCTTGGTTGGTGATGACGATCTCGATGTCGCAAATCTCACCGATGGCGAACCCCAAGCCGCGCCGAAACGCAGCCACCGATCCTTATGGGCGAACACCAGGCCGTTCCCTTTCCCGGCAATCATGCGTTCGAAGACCGCACGGGTGGGAATTCCTCCCCGACCCGAGAACCAAAATGATTGCGAGCGTCCAGCCGTTGGCGGAACCGAACAGCTTCAGCATCCGGCCCTGCCGCCCCCGATCCGTTTTCGGGGCGTGGCGGGATACGGATACCCGAGCACCGCCGATGGGGGTGCTGGCGATCGGCCCCGCAGGCCAAGCGTTGGCCGCAACGCTGTCGGGTCAGGCCGCGCATCCGGCACCCGCCGCCCCGCTTATTCTCCACGGCGGAGGGTGGATTTGGCTCCAAAGAAACTTAGCTGCTTCGGCTATGGATACCAACTTCCTCAGGTTCATGTTGCATGAGGAAGTTTGGGCAATGCCAAGGCGAACTAGAGCCCCGGCATCCAGATCGATCACGACGCGCTAACCCATTGCAGTCAATGGGCTCCGGCGTGGTTTCATCCCTCTGGCCTCGACCCGAAACGAGCAACGCCTTCATCGCGCGCGATCGGACGCGCCCGACAGGTCGCGTTCCGCCCGCGCCCAGGTGGGATATCCGTCGAAATCTCCGGGCACGGTCACCGCGTAGGCTCCGACCAATGCCCCCAAGCGAAGACATTCGGTCAGGGGATAGCCGCGCAACACGCCCGTGATCCATCCCGCGTTGAACCCATCCCCGGCACCGACCGTATCCATGACCGGGGCCGGATGCGCTGGAACCGACGCGATCGCACCGTGCACGCTGGCCTGGGCTCCGCGCTCCCCGTATTTGACCACCACGCCTTGCCCGAGAAATCCCCGTTCGCGCAGGAGTCGCTCCAATTTCGCCGGTTCGTCCTCAGCGAAGAGCAGGCGGGCTTCCTCATCCCCGAAAAACAGCCATTGCACACCTGGCATCACCTCGGTCACAATGTCTCGCCACTGCTCCACCGGGCGCATCTTTAGCCGCACGTTAATATCAAACGAACAGGGAATGCCACCACTTTGGGCGGCGCGCAGCACCCTCGTGGCGGTTGCCGCCGCCTGTTCCCCAACCGCCCAGGTGATGCCTGTAGTGTGCACCCAAGCAAAGCGGCGCTCTGCCATGGCCTCCTCCAGCGCCTTGGCGCGCCAGTACCCGCGTGCCATCGGCGACGCTTCGCGGTAGTAGTACACATACGTCCTGAGCGGCAGTCCCGCCCGCTCTTTGATAAAGAGCGGCGTCGGTGCCTGCGCCGTCCGTTCCAGCCAGTCGACGGCCACGGCTTCGCCGCGGAGTGTCTTGACCACCTTGTCACCCAGGGCATCCTCGCCGACGGCTCCCGCAAACGCAGCCGGAATCTCGAGCCGTGCCAGCCCAATCGCCGTATTCAGCTCAGCTCCCGCCACGCCGAGATGAAAGGTCGCCTGATCGGCCAGCGGTCCCGAACGCTCGGGAACAAAATTTATCAGTGCCTCACCAAATGTCAATACGGGTTGCATCGTAGATCCTACTCATCCTTTCGTCGCCCTCATCCCTCGCCCGTCAGGGCCGACGGGCCGGTGTTCGCGTTCAATTGCTCCTGCGCAGCCAGGTCCAGCACGGCCAGATTCTCCTCCCAATAAGCCACATCGTGCTCAGTCGGTTCCACGTAGCGCTGTTGGCGGGGGGCATTAGGAGGGAATTCCTGCCACGTATCCCTGGCCGCCATGCGGAGCGCTCCCGCCAGCGAAGCGTCCATCCCTTCCTCCACCGACAGAGGGAACCCGGTGGCGTTGGCCACCCATTGGGCGAGTTCCGGAGCGGCCAGCAGGCGCGAGGCGGAGCGCAGCGTATTCAACGTGAGCCCGCTGGCCCGCAGGCGCCGGCTCCCTCCATAGAGTACGGTCAACAAAGCCGCCATAGTTGCAGCCATGAAATCATCCGGCTGATGCTCCGGCTGCACGCCGCGCCATTCCAAGCGAAGCGTCTCCCTCCAATAGGGGGGGCGTTCGCCCACGGCAAAGGGGATGAGCCGCGGCAGACGCGTCCGCCCGGCTGCCAAGCGCCGCAGCCCGCGGGTGATGAGTTCAGGCACCGAGACCCGCTGCCAATCGGCAATGAAGGCCAGCAGGCTGCCCACGTTGGAATAGGCTTCGCCCAGGAGATAACCGGTTCCGGACACGCCTCGATAGCAAAAAAAATTGGGTTTGAGCGCTGCCGGGGGACGCTTGATCTGGGCCCGCAGGGCGCCGCTGGTGCCCAGGCTGAGCACGCCCGCGCCGCAACCGGGGACCACTCCCAGCCCAAAATGTGCCATCGCGGCATCGCCGCCGCCGAGGATCAATCGACCATAGGGCGTATCGAGCTCCGTTTCCGGCGCCCCTATGCGTGGCAGCACACCGGGTTCGAGGTCAATTGCGGTCAATATCTGACGATCCCAGTCGTCGCTGCCGAGGGCCACCATCCCGGTAGCCGAGGCACAGGCCCAGTCAGTGAGCCATTGGCCGCTTAACCGATAGACCAGCCAATCCTTCAGTCCCACGATGTGGGCAGGAAGGATATTGCGGTGCGCCTCTCGCCACCAAACCCACTTCACTGCCACCGACATGGCATGCACGGGCGTGCCGGTCTCCGCCTGCCAGGCTTGGGCAATCGTATGCCGCAGGCGTTCTGCCACCGCGGCCGACCGGCCATCCATCCAGGTGTAGGCTCCTTCTTCCGCCCAGGGGTCTCCGGCCTGATCGACGGGCAAAAACGTGTGCATGGCGGTCGAAAAAGCCATCCGCAAAGGCCGCCCCGCCTCTTGACCTTGCATCAGTTGTTGCACCACCCAGGTGAGGACCGCCTGGGCGTCTATGGTCGCCGTCGCCGACGGCCCCCCCCTGGCATGATAGGGTGTCGGCGTTTCGGTCTGAAAGATGGGCGCAAATGCCCGAGCATCCCATACCACGCTTTTTAAATGGGTCGTCCCGATATCCATTGCCAACCAACGTTCATCGTTCGCCACCCGCAACCGGCCTCCTGCCATGTTTAGATTAATGAAATACCGTTCCCCCGTTTTCATAGCGAACATCGGGAGCGTGAGCACGGGCGTTCAACACCCTGGCCAGCACAAAGAGCAGGTCCGACAAGCGGTTCAGATAGGCCAGGGTGGGGGGATGGACCGTCTCCACGGCCATCAGGGCGACAGCGCGCCGCTCGGCCCGGCGCACCACCGTACACGCGACATGCAGCGCGGCCGCGGCCGGGGTCCCGCCCCGGATGACAAAATGGGTGATCGGCTCGGTTTCCTTTTCGTAACGGTCGATCCACGGTTCCAACTCACCCGCCGCCTCTGCTGGCGTACGATAGGTATGGCCTTCCGGGCGGGCGCAAGCCAAATCGGCGCCAACATCCCACAAACGCTGCTGCACCGAGGCCAGCACGTCGAGAACGTCGCGGTCACGCTCGGTCTCCAGCGCCGCCTGGGCCATGCCGATAAAGGCGCCGGCCTCGTCTACGGTGCCATAAGCTTCCACCCGCACATCGTGCTTATAGCGGCGCACCGCCCCGATTAAGGTCGTCTTGCCGCGGTCACCGCCGCGCGTGTAAATCCGCACCTCCAGCCCCCCTCGTGATGCTTCCTCGCCCACCAAGCCAGGAAATTCACCGAATGCCCGCGAGAAGCCCCCGGCTTTAGCCGTGGGGCGGAAATAAGTTTTTGCTCATGCCGCCACCCTCCGATTCGTTGCAGGATGCGACAATGTTTATACGAGATGCCCTGAGGCGCCCCCCAAAGAAGGGCTTTCCACGTAAGCCAGGAACTTGCAGGGGTAGACCCCTACAAGCCCCCGCCTTTAGGCGTAGGGTCACCACCCTATCTCGACCACCCAGTCAGCGCGACACGTTCAGCACCCGCCCAGGACGGACATCCGGGCGGATCCTCCCGTCGGTCAGCACCGGCACGCCATTAATCCAGACGTGGACCACACCTTCGGCCAGCTGGCGAGGATGCTCATAGGTCGCCCGCGCCCGGTACCGATCGGGGTCGAAGACCCAGACGTCGGCGGCAGCCCCTTTGACGAGCCGACCGCGGTCCGCAAGCCCCACAATTTCCGCGCTGCGGGTCGACATTTTGGCTAGGGCCTCGACCATCGATAGCGTCTTCCGCTGACGCACGTGCCGATCATAGAATGCCGCAAATGCCCCATAATAGCGCGGGTGGGGCAATTGCCCATAGCCTAGCCCGTCACTGCCCACGACCGCACCGGAGGCTTCAGCTAGACACGCGTCGTCATCGGCCAAGGTTTGGTGGATGACCGCTCCCACCTCAAGCTCTTCTTCCGCGAGCAGACGCACCATCCAGCGGGCAGGAGTCATGCCCGCCGCTTGAGCCCCCTCCGCCACCGACCGGCCGATATAACTCCCGCTCCGGGTGTGGGCGATCACTGCCCGCCCCCAGTCGAATCCAGCCATCGCGGGATCCCGCTCCAAGCCTTCGACGACGGCAGGATCCCGGAGCCGGAGCAGAGCCGGTTCGGGCCCGCCGTCCAAGAGCCATGCCGGCAGATAGGAGTGCAGGATGCTGGACGCGGCCGTATAGGGGTAGAGGTCCCAAGTCAGCCGTATCCCGGCTTGACGAGCCCGTTCCAGTTCCTCGACCACCTCAGGTGCGCGGCCAAACATTTTCGGATGGGACAAATGCAAATGGGAGAGATGCACGCGAATTCCCAAGGTCCGGCCCAGATCCAGCGCCTCGTCAATCGCTCCCCGGATGGCGGTCCCGTAGTCGCGGAGATGGCTGGCGTAGATGCGATCGCGAGCGACCAGCGGCCGGCAAAACGCCAGCAATTCGTCGAAGTCAGCGGCCACGGCAGGAACGTACCCCAGACCCGTGGTCACTCCGTAGGCTCCCCCTTCATCCAACCCGCGGACGACATCCGCGACAGCGCAGGCCAGCGCGTCGCCGGACAATCGGCTGAGCCCCCAGCCCAGGTGTCGAATTCTCAAATTGCCGTGGGGCACCGCCAACCCCACGTTGATACCCAGCCGCCCGTGCAGTCTTGCTGCCAAGCCGGACCAGTCGGCGCTCAGTAAGTCTTGGGGCGGTCCATTGACCGTCTTCCAGTAGCGGACCAACGCCTCGCGATGTTCAGGATCTACCGGGGCGTAGGCCAAACCGTCCGCTCCGATGAGTGAGGTGGTGACGCCCTGCGCAATCTTGGCCGGATACCGCCGAGGATCCGTGGAGGCCACATCGTCGTGTGAATGCATGTCGATGAGTCCCGGCGCCACCACCAGCCGATCGAGGTGGAGCACGTGCCCGCTGCCATCCCCGTTTCCGGCGCTCTCCCATCGCCCCGGACGCACTTCAGCGATGGTCGCCCCGTCCAGGACGACCGTGCCCGGGAACGCTTTCCCCAGACCATCCACTACGGTGGCTCCGGTCAATATCGTTCGCATGGCTTTTCCCCGTGTTCCCAGTTCGATGACGAAACTATTTTTTCCAACCCTGGGTGTTCATGCCACTAAGGATGCATCGCCTAACCTAACCCGGAGGAATTTGACACGGCTTGCAGAACCGATGCGGCGTGCTCGGTAAGACCGGCAAAGTCCCGTCGCTGGACCAACGCGTGGGGAACCAAAAGACTTCCCATCCCCAACGCATAGGCACCGGCATCAAAGAACGCTCGCCCGTTGGCTGGGCCCACCCCTCCGGTGGGCAAAAATTCCATCTCACGAAAGGGACCTTTCAAATCCTTGAGGTACGCGCTCCCCCATGATCCTGCCGGAAAGAGTTTGACCAGGGCACAGCCATGCGCCATCGCACCGGCAATTTCGGTAGGAGTCGCCACCCCCGGCACGAACAGCGTGCCGCGGTCTCGGGCATAGTCCACCAGTTCCGGGTCAAAGTGTGGACTCAATAAGAACTCGGCACCCGCCGCGATCGCCTGATCGACCTGCTCACGCGTCATTACGGTTCCCGCCCCGATGAGGTGGTCCTGAGGCAGTCGCTCACGAAGTCGCCCAAGGACATCGGTCGTCGCCTCCGACCCGAACGTCACCTCAATCGCGCGAATTCCCCCGGCTACCAACGCTTCAGCAATCGACACCACCGCTTCAGCCGGCATTCTTCGCAAAATCGCCACGATCTTCGCCTGGCGAATTCTCGTCATCTTCGACCCAGCGTCCATCCGATTTTTCACCTTCCTCCCCCCGGCTTTTTGGCCGGTATGGTCCGCCCCTAATTGTATACCGCTAGGACCAGACGGTCTATTGGAACGGGCGGTGGTACCGCCCGTCCTCATCGTATGCCGAGATGCTAACTAGCCCAGATGGAGTTTCGGATGAAAGAGATGGACGAATTCCTTTAAGCCGCTGACCAGTCCGGGGGAAGGTTGATCCACATAGGACGGGTTGGGCAGCGCGTACACGCGATGATACTTCACAGCATTAATTGCCGAAAACCCGGCCAGCGCCTTCTCTTTGGCGACCGAGGTCCCCTCCGGATCGACGACGATGATGCTGGGATTTGCCCGTACGACCTGTTCGGCGGTAACTTTGGGATAGGGCTGATGACTGAAGCGATCCACCACGTTGGTCGCCCCCGCCATTTGAATCAGGCTGTTAATAAAAGAATTCGGCCCTGCCGAATACAGGCCGCCCAAATCGAAAAACACCGTAGGCCGGGATTTCGCCTTGGCGGCCACCTGGGCCCGGATCGCCCGCATCTGACGCTTTAACCCCGCCACCAACCGCGCAGCCGCTACTCGGCGGGCGGTGACTTTGCCCACCAAGGAGATATCGTGGTATACGCCCCGGATATTGGAGGGATCCAGATAGAGCACCGGAATGTGAAATTTTTTCAGACTACTCAGCCCGTCTACGCCGGTGCCGGAGATCACCAAGTTGGGCCGGCGCGCCACGATCGCCTCCGCGCTGACCGCGGGATATGCGGGACCAATATCATGAAGCCCCCGTAGCGCTTTCCGCCAGGGTCGCGGTGTGTACTGAAACACCGAAGCGTCGGCGCCTACGATGTCATGCTGTAGGCCGAGGTCCAGGGCGATTTCGGCATTGCTTGGCTCAATGACCACAATGCGCGTGGCCGGTCGGGGCAACGTCACCCGGCCGCCAATATCATCCACCACCGAAATCCGTCTGGACGCCGACGGGTGCACCTTGGCACCCAAAATCCCTCCACTGACCATGGCCGCCACCGGCAGCCATAACCATTTAACGTTGCGAATTTGCATAGCAAAGTCCCTCCTCGATGATGCTCTGAGAGGCGGGGACCGCCCTCGGCAAACAAAAACCAGGCGGTGCCCGACAACCCGCAGGCTCGCCCGAACGGTGTCTAGGTAGGTCTCCTGACTCTCGGATCACAGCCGTGTTCGACAAGCCTTCCGGATATGCTCCGTGGCCTGCCGGGCTCCCCGATGACAGTGGCGGGTGCCGTTTCGGATTTCCACCGAATTCCCTGTTATGCACCTAGCACCGAAGTTCGGTTACGTCTATATTGCCGTCACTGCGGATATGCGTAAAGAAGGCAACTCTTTGCAGAATCCCTTCCCCTATCCAATTCCTTGGATTTTGTCGGTCGACCGGCCGATTTCGCAAGATTGGCCGTCTTGACTGATCTAGCAGCCAAGTGAGAGGATATCGTCGTGAACTTCCTGGTTTGACAACCAGCGCCGAGTCGTTTGGTTTCGTACGTCGTACGCGGAATCTCCCCGAGCGCCGATTCGGTCGTTCCGGCCCTAAACCACTAAGGATGAGAGATTTTTGGCTCGTGTAGCCCTCTCACGACCCCCTCCGAGGGCTCCCGCCTTGCATATCCTTGTCTTCCTAGGTCATCACGTCGTGGCTGCTTGGGGTCTCAAGAACTGGTTGTCCCCATGCTTTGGGGTCACGCTGGGGATTCCCTTCTACCGTCGGTTGTCCCCATGCTTTGGGGTCACGCTGGGGATTCCCTTCTACCGTCGGTTGTCCCCATGCTT
>JAJZZH010000094.1 GCA_021797675.1 Bacillota bacterium
GAACTACTCGGCATCAAACTCAGGAGGATCTTTTGATGCCGTTGTCTTTGTCTGAACGTCTGGCGGTGACCCAGGAATTAGCCCAACGATATCGTCGCGCCACGAAACGCGAGCGCTCGGCACTCATTACCCAACTGCAAACCCGGTGTAGCTACAACCGCTCCTATGCCGGGCGGGTCTTGCGGGCGGCCTCCGCGCATCGCGGTCGCCCCAAGCGTCGGTCCCCCAAGCCTGGTCGCGGCCGGAAACCGACCTATGGTCTGGCGGCGAAGCAGGCGCTCGTGCACTGTTGGGCCATGCTCAATTTTCCCACGGGCAAACGCTTACAACCGTTTTTGGCGGAACTGGTCGCCCAGTTAGAACACCACAGGGAGCTGACCGTGGTCCCCGCGACGCGGGGGCAGCTCCTCGCGATGAGCGCCGCCTCCATCGATCGCTTTCTCGCCCCCGAACGGCGGCGGTTAGCGATCAAAGGCCGCCATGGGACCAAACCGGGCACGCTGCTCAAAGATCTTGAACCGGAGCAGCGCGTCACCAGAACGTTGTCAAAGTGAGTGTGATGCGGCCGGCGCCGCACGCTCATTATCCTAAAATAATGGCGACCAACTGATGGTGTTGGTGCGTTCTCGCCCCACCGAGACCAAGGTCAGAGGGACCTGGGTCAACTCGCTGACCCGGTCGAGATAGCGGCGAGTAGGCGCCGGGAGATCCTCCAGCCGGCGGCATTGGCCGATGGGGGTCTGCCATCCGGGTAGCGTCTCATAGACGGGTTCGACTTCGTCTAAGTGTTCGAGAGAGTCCGGTAGCTCGCGGATCTCTTGCCCACGGTAGCGGTAGGCTCTAGCGATCTGGATTTCAGAGAGCGTGTCGAGCACATCGAGCCGGGTCACCGCTAGGCCAGTCAGTCCGTTGACACGGGCAGCATGGCGAAGCACCATGGTATCCAGCCAACCTACGCGGCGCGGGCGTCCGGTCGTCGTCCCGTACTCATGGCCCTGTTCCCGGATACGGTCGCCGACGGCATCGGCCCGTTCCGTGGGGAACGGACCATCGCCCACGCGTGACGTGTACGCTTTGACCACGCCATAAACCTGCGTGATTTTGGTTGGCCCCACCCCGGCCCCTATACACGCCCCGCCTGCTACGGGGTGGGAGGAAGTCACGAATGGGTAGGTGCCGTGGTCAATATCCAACATGGTACCCTGAGCACCTTCAAACAATACCTTCTTGGCGCCGTCAATCGCTCGGTTGATCAACACGGAAGTGTTGGCCACATAGGGCGCGATCAATTCCCCGTACGCCAAGTACTGCCCGTAGACGGCATCAAACTCGAAGCCGTCGGTGTCGTAGGCCCGAGCCAACATGCGGTTCTTCTCGTCAAGCACTCTCACCAGCCGCTCTTTAAACCGTTCCCGGTCGAGCAGGTCTCCAATTCGGATACCTACCCGGGCCGCTTTGTCCATGTACGCGGGGCCGATTCCACGTCGGGTGGTACCGAGTTTTTGGCTTCCCAGGCGATCTTCGGACAGTGCATCCAAACGAATATGGTAAGGCATGATTACGTGCGCCTGGGACGAGATTCGGAGCTGGCTCGTGCTCACGCCGCGCGCGCGCAGATACTCGATCTCCTTCAACAACACGTCGGGGTCAATCACTACCCCATTGGCGATGATACACTCCGTATCGGGGTACAGGACGCCTGAGGGAATCAGATGCAGCTTGAACTCATTGCCGTTGGCAACCACCGTATGCCCCGCATTGTTGCCGCCTTGGTGGCGAACAACCATATCCGCCTGCTGAGCCAAAAAATCAATGACTTTTCCTTTGCCTTCGTCACCCCATTGCGTCCCGACCACAATCACTGCCGACATCCGTCTTCACTCCTTGTCACACCTCAGCCATGGTGGTTGTGCTATAAAACTTGCCGATCTCCTTTTTGAACAGGAGTTTGACTACTCCGGTAGGGCCGTTCCGCTGCTTGGCGACGATGACCTCTGTAATCTCCGGATGCTCCGTCTCCTTGCTGTAGTAATCCTCCCGGTATAAAAATGCTACCACGTCAGCATCCTGCTCAATGGCTCCCGACTCCCGAAGGTCGGAGAGCATCGGCCGCTTATCGGTCCGGCTTTCTACCGCCCGGGACAACTGCGAGAGGGTGACCACAGGGACCTTCAGCTCCCTGGCCAATGCTTTCAGTGACCGGGAGATGTCGGAAATCTCCTGCTGACGGTTTTCCGAACGCCTCCCCTGCATTAATTGCATGTAGTCCACAATCACCAAACCGATGTCGTGTTGAGCCTTCATCCGCCGCGCCTTCGCGCGGAGTTCCAGTGAAGAGATCCCCGGCGTGTCGTCGATGTAAATGGGGCTTTCCCCGAGGCGGCCGAGTGCGAGGCTGAGCTTGGACCAGGCTTCGCCGTCCAATTCGCCGGTCCGCAGCCGATGCCCCTCGATTTCCGATTCAGCGCTGAGCAACCTTAGCGCCAATTGCTCGCGGGACATTTCCAGGCTGAAGATGACGACGGGGACCTTTTCATGGAGCGCGACGTGCCGAGCTAGGTTCAGACACAGCATCGTTTTCCCCATCGAAGGCCTCGCCGCCACCACTACCAGGTCGGAGGCCTGCAGTCCCGCCGTCATCCGGTCAAGGTCGGTAAAGCCGGTCGGCAGCCCGACGAGCTTGCCGTGGCTGCTGTACAGCTCTTCCAGGCGGGTGAACGTTTCGATGAGCACTTCTTGCAGCCTGGCAACGTCCTGATGACCTCGCTGGGCAAGCTGAAAGAGGGCCGCTTGAGCCTGATCCAAAATGTCCTGCGGCCCCTTGTCGGCACGATAGGCAACGGTGATCAGGTCCGTAGCCACCGCGATGATCTGCCGGAGCATGCTGGTGGCACGTACCACCTGGGCGTAGTGTTCGAGATGGGCAGCGGTGGGCACCAGATTGGCGACCTCCATCAGATAGGCCAGGCCCCCGATTTGCTCAAGGTGCCCGTTTTGACGCAGCTGCTCGCTGGTGGTGACCACATCGACCGGCCGAGCTTGATTGAACAGATCCAAAATCGCGCTGAAGATTAGCTGGTGCGCATCTTGGTAGAAATCCTCCGCCCGCAAGGTCTCCATGGCCTTGGCAGCGGCGTCCGAGGAGAGCAGCATGGCGCCCAGCACGGAGATCTCGGCATCGGGAGATTGCGGTGGCAAGCGCTCCGATCCGCTGGAAAACGCCGGCACGCTCATACCACAACCTCCTTCAGCGCGTCTTCCACCCGGTCGACCAGCAAAATGCGCGGACCGTCGGTCAAGTCCGGCAGGTCGTGTTGATTTTCACGGGGGATGACGACGCGGAGAATATCGGCCTGCCGCGCGCCCAAAATTTTTTCCGGGATCCCGCCCACCGGTTTGACCAAGCCCGACAGCGACAACTCCCCCGTGACGGCCACGTCCTGACGAACCGGTGTCCCCGTCAACGCGCTATAAATGGCGAGGAAGATGGCCAGTCCGGCGGACGGGCCATCGATGTTGCCGCCGCCGACGACGTTGACATGCACGTCGTAGTCGTTCAGATCCCGGTCGATAAGGCGGCGCAAGGCGGCGCCAGCATTAAATACCGAATCGCGCGCCATCGATCCCGCCGTCTCATTAAATCGCCACCGTCCTTGGCCCTTACCGTGGGCGGGAAAGACTTCGGCCTCAATTTCGAGCACCAGGCCAATGAAACCGGCAACCGCTAGTCCCCGTACGCGCCCGATCTGCGGCTCGCCCGTATTGACCGACGACTTGACCTGAATCAAGCGCTGGCGTTGGATGGCCACCCGGAGATCCTCTACCGTGAGCGAGTCCGGTTTGACCCCATCGGCCTTGAAGCGCATGCCAAACGCGTCGAGAACCAGGGTCGTCGCCCGGCGCCCGTCGAGCGTGTAACGGCCAATGGCTTGCAGGGCATCCCGGTCAATGGCGACCTCCAAGCGCCGGGCGGTGTCCTCCGCAATGCGGGCCACATGGGTAGGATTCAGCGGTTCGAAGAAGACCTCGACGCAACGCGAGCGCAACGCCGGATTCAAGTCGTCGGGACTTCGGGTGGTCGCCCCGATGAGCACGAAATCCGCCGGCGCGCCCTCCTCGAACAACTTGCGAACATATTGGGGCACGTTCGGATCTTGCGGGTCGTAATACGGGGAGTCAAAGTGTACCCGCTTGTCTTCCAAAACCTTTAGGAGCTTGTTTTGCAGAATAGGGTCCATTTCCCCAATCTCGTCCACAAACAGCACACCGCCGTGGGCGTCGGTCACCAGTCCCGTTTTGGGCTCGGGAATGCCTCCCTCGGCCAAATCCCGGCGGGCACCCTGGTAAATGGGGTCGTGCACCGATCCCAAAAGGGGATTGGTCACCTCGCGCGGATCCCAGCGTAGGGTGGACCCGTCCACCTCGACAAACGGCGCGTCCTGTCGAAACGGACTGAACGACACCTGGCGAGCGGATTCTAAGGCAAGCCGGGCAACGGTGGTTTTTCCGACCCCAGGCGGTCCGTATAATAGGATGTGCTGCGGATACGGAGTCACCAACTTCGCGAGCAAGCTCTGGATGGCGGCGTCCTGGCCTACGACTTCGTTCAGCGTCTTGGGGCGAAGGTCGGCCAGCGATCCGCCCTGGAGGCCCCCCTCATCTAGCTTGGTCAAGCGCGCGAGCTTTTTGAGAGTCTCCGGGGTTTCCGGTCCCGCTTCTTCTTTCAACAGTTGGGCCCGAATATCGCGTACGTACTCTTCATGGCGGTCCTGCATCCGCTCGCCGATCCGCTTTTCGAGGTCTTCTTCAATACTGCGTCGGGCCAAGACGTCGGCCAATTCCTCTTCAAGGTGTTGTAGAATGCGGCCAATCTGGCGGCGTTCCGGGGCTTCCGTCAGCGAAGGATCATCGAGAATAATCTTTTGCAACGCGAGCACGCGAACCTCGACTTGACCCGACTGCAGCTCTTGCAAAGCGTGCAGTTTGCTAGCCTTGAGAACCAACCGTTCCGGGCCGTAAATCTGCAACAAAATATCGTGCAGCGCCTGAACCTTGCGGTCGACGGGAATTCCCCGCCGGGCGCGGTGCTCGGACTCGTGTTCCAGCGCCATTGTCCCCCCTCCCTCGTTTCGTGGTCAGATCACTGAGCCACTACCCGAACGATGATCTCGGTGTCCATCCCCGGATACAGGTGCAGCCGAGCCTGATGTTGTCCAACGTGCTTGATAGGCTCCATTTCCACACGTTTCTTATCCACCGAAAATCCCAGTTTGGCGATGGCCTGGGCGACATCGGCGTGGGTGACCGCGCCAAACAGGCGGCCCTGTTCGCCAACGTTGGCGGCAATCTCGACCACCTGGCCATTGAGACCCTCGTGAATCGCTTGCTGGCGAGAGCGCTCACGCTCTTCCCGAGCCTGCGCGCGATTCTGGGCATCGGCCAGCTCACGCTCGACGGCGGCGGTCACGACTCGGGCCAGCCCCTTTCGCAACAGGTAGTTTCGGGCGTACCCGTCCTTGACGTCGAGCACGGTCCCCTTGGTTCCGCTCCCTTTCACATCCTCCAGCAGTACTACGCGCAATCTGTTCTCCCCCTTTTCACGACGGCCGCGGTCGCCGGGTGGCGTGACCGGGCTGTGGGTTGCCTTGCCTCGCAGAGCAGACAACAACCCATCCCGCGCATCGACATCTGTCCGACGGCGGGATGGGCGTCGTTCAGGCGGCCAAATCCACGCCGACGAACCCTCCAAAAGAACCTTGAGTTATCGAGCCGCACAAGACCTGCTAGGACTTGGTCTATTCGATCGTAAAGGGCAACAAAGCCATTATCCGCGCCCGCTTCACGGCCGTCGTCAGTTGCCGTTGGTGTTTCGCACAATTTCCCGAGATGCGGCGGGGTAGCAGTTTCCCGCGTTCGGTAATGTACCGCTTCAAACGGGAAGCTTCCTTGTAATCGACTCTAGTGATTTTCTCGGCACAAAAGGTACAGACTTTCTTTCTCGGCTTGCGCCCTCGCTCCTTACGCAACCTTCTCCTCCTTTCCAAGCAGTCCGACCGGATCGCAGCTAAAACGGGAGATCGTCAGGCAAGGATACTTCCTCATCCCCCGGGCTGTCCTCGGAGGGACGCGGACTGCCTTGCCCGTCCCGCGGACGGTCGAGAAACTGCACGTTATCCGCCACCACTTCGGCCACCCGGCGGCGAGTCCCATCTTGCGCCTCATAACTGCGAATCTGGAGCCGACCTTCGACCGCCGCCAGCCTTCCTTTGGTCAAGTGATTGGCCACGGTCTCGCCCAGTTTGCGCCATGCCACGCAGTCAACAAAATCCGTCTCCCGCTGACCAGACTGACTGGTAAAGGGACGATCGATCGCTAGGGAAAAATGGGCCACGGGTACTCCTTGCGGTGTATAGCGAAGTTCTGGGTCCCGAGTCAGCCGACCGATGAGGATGATTCGGTTTAGCATTGGCGCGCCTTCCTTCTCTTTCGCCTTCTCGTTCGCCGTGCGTCCTCTTGATTCTCCGGGTTATGGCCTCCAACGACTAGCCTAAGGCTCCGCGCGCACGACCATGGATCGCAACACGTCGTCCTCGATTCTTAGCAGGCGGGTCAATTCGTTGCCGATGGTGCCTTCACCTTGAAAAGTGACCAGAACGTAGAAGCCTTCTCCATGACCGTCGATATCATAGGCTAGCTTACGGCGGCCCCATTTTTCGGTTTTTTCCACCGTGCCTTGACCGCGGGCTACCATGTCGTTGAACCGCTCGATGTCGGACGCAGTTTGCTCCTCGCCAAGGTCGGGTTTCAAAATATACATAAGCTCGTACTGAACCAAAATTCTCACCTCCTCCACGGACCCCGGTGGGCGGGGGCTCCAGATCGAATTGGAGCAGAGTGGCGTGGGACCTCGAGAGCCCCAAACAGCGTTAGTGTAGCAATTTTCTAGCGCCGTTGCAAGCTCATCCCGCCCGACGGCTCCGAAGGGTGAAGGTTCAGTACGGCGGTTATTGGGGGGGTCTCCTCTTACGATGGTGTAGAGGTGGGATTCAGGTGTTGTCGATCGTTTGGAATTGCAGGGGACGATGAGCTGGCACGACCCGGGGCATGGTCTGCTGCGAGGGCGCAGGGGTGAAAGAACAAAAAGCCCGAGGGCCTTTGGGGGCCGCCGCGCCCAAGCCATCCCCGTTCTCTGGGTGGAAGGGGGCTATAAACTAGCTAGGAGCTTGTCCATAAATCCCCATGAGCACGTGCAAAACTACAATGATATTCCGCAGTTTCTGGAAACGGTACCATATATTGTGGATACGGTTGGCATGATTCGAATTAATGGACATGCTCCTAGGGTTGATCGCGGCCGCTCTTTTACAGCATAGCCTCCTCCGTCTCGAAGTTCCCGGCCCCGATGCTATAATTTGATTAGGGGACAAGCGTATCGGTGAACGGCCATCACAGTTTCACTCATCAACGAACATTTCGGCTTCTGCCCTCGCTATCGCCGACGATGGTTGGTTAGCCCGGTAGCGAAAAGGCTCAAGGCGATCATCCGTGAGGCGATGGTGCTGCCTTGCGGCAAGGAAATTTGGAGCGGGAACGCGGGCCGGCTAACAAAGCCTGGCCGGGTGGGGACGACCTCCCGCGCGCGGCGTTCGAGCGGTTGCAGGCCAAAACCAACGGGCGAATGTGCGGAAATTCGACTCCTGCCTCCATGGCACTCAAGGAGCCTCGACTCCTGGGTTTCGGATCGGAGCCCGTCGCGAAGAAAGCCGGAGGCGTGGTCGGAAACCGCGGGAGAGCGTCACAGGACGTATGAAGCCTGGCAACCGAAACCTCTTACGTAGCGCCAGCTTCCCGCTTCAATGCTTCAGAGTTGGCTATTCGGGATGTGGTCATGGCGAACGTTTACGGCGGCAAAGACTTCGGGTCGGCGCTGACCACACGTTTAACGGCGCGTTCAAAAGTTTTTCTCGGGATCATGACCCGATGGCCACAGCCTTCACATTTTAATCCAAAGTCGATGCCGGTCCGAACAATCAGCCACGTCCGGCTACCGCAAGGATGTGGCTTTTTCAGTTCGACCACTTGGTTCAGTTCGAAATGCACTCGGGGTTTCAACATCCTGACACCTGCGCTTTCTGCATTCGACGGTGTACGAGCACCGAAGGCTGGGGGCCCCGGCCTTTGGCAGGTTTATCCTAAATCTACCGCAACGGGCGCTGGCAAGCCATCACCTCGGCATCGAACGAAGCGCGGGCGATAACCTTGCGAAGGTCATTCGGTGGTGGTTAGAGCCATTTGCCAAGGGCGGTTCGGGTAATGCGGTGAAACCAGTGCACCATGGCAGCGCTCAGCGGTTGACGTTGTATGGAAGCGACCAGGGGAGTGTGCGCGAGCACAGGGAAGGTGACCAGCAAGCCGAGGATGATGCTCACGACCAAGCCGTGCTCGACCACTCCAGCCGCGGAGCCGCCGATGCCGTTCACGAAGCCAGTCACCCCGAATCGGCGCACCGCCATGGTAAAGGCGCTGCCCAGGGTTCGGCCCACGGATTCGGTGAGGCCGACGATGAGCAGAAAAACCAGGATCGTCACCACTCCGTCGATCCAGCGGTTGGCGATTTGGTGGGCGCCGCCGGCGTTGCTCGCGGCCAGGGGGATATACCGGTTGATCCAGTGAGCGATCGGCAGAACGGTTAAGACGGCCTTGACGGCCGCGTGTTGATAGCGACTAGCCACCAGGAGACCGGCGAGATAGCCTGCTGCCGAGAATACCGTCAAGATGAGGCCGCGGCGAAACCCGGTTAGCGCTCCTAGACCCATGTATCCAAGGATGGCCCAAGATACCCAGTTCACGTCTGCCTCCTTAGTTTGCAAGTGGGCGTTCGAGGTCTTAGATGCGAAGCGGCCACAATATAACCAGGTAAGCCGCCGCCACCGCGATCAGGGAAGGATCCACGGGGCCGCCGCCGTGCCGAAGCAGCCATTTCTCCGCACCGTACGCCACCCACGCCAAGATCACCGCCAACAAACCGTCGTCTATCACCGATCGCAGGGTCTGATCCCAATACGCTCCCGTCACCCATTTGCCGACTTTGGCTGCCACCAGCGCCAAGAGAAAAAGGAACGGGTAGCGGAGCACCGGATTCAGATGCAGGGTGTCGGTGCGAGCCCCAAGCAGGGCGGCGACCGGAAGCACGAAGGCGAGCGTCCAGCCCACGACCGTCCTCCAGGAACCAACCCCGGTCATCGGATGACGCGCGGCAGCACCACCAGCGCTGCCAGCACGAGCAGAAGCCACCACCAGCGAGCGCCGCTGAAGACGTGCGATAGCCGGAGCGGGGAGGCGGGGGCACGGCGGGCCGGTGCCAACGGACGCCGAGAGCGTTCATAGCGCTCGGCTTGTTTAAGGTGGCGCACGGAGTCCCGCACGTTGCCCTGCCTGCGGTAAGCCACCGCCAAATTGTGGTGGGCAGGTGGGTACTCTGGGTCCGCTTCCAAGGCTCGGGAATAGTACCAAATGGCGGTCGTCACCTCTCCTTGCTCAAGATAAATGTTGCCCAGATTACTGAGCGAGGCCACATGTTCCTGGTCATGTTCCAGAGCGCGCAGGAAATATTCCGTAGCTCGACCCAGGTCACGAATTTCGGCATACACCACACCTAACTTATTGTACCCGTCAGGGCGGTCGGGAAATCGCTCGGTTAGCGTTTGATAGCGGTTGATTGCTTCGTCAATGCGACCCGCCGACCAGGCTCGATCCCCTTGATTCAACAACGACAGGGCATCCTCATCAAGAACCGACATCATCTGTTCCCCTCAACGCCTATTCGCGGGGCGGATAGGCAAGATCAGCGGTGCCCAAAACGCGACCGACACCACGCCCAACAGTGGGTACAGGTGAGCTACCAGCGTTCGGAATGACCATGGCATCATTGCCGCGCACAACCAAAGTGCTTGGGTTCGCCGTCTGCCGTAACGGGCAACCAAGGCGAACGCCTGGCCAATACCGGTCGTATACATTGCCGCCAGCAGGCTGATACCGAATAGATCGCGGAGTAGGCCCCCGGCGGATGCTGCGGCCGTAACTAGGGGAAGCTCGGATCCGCCGCCAGCAATCAGGAGTACACGATGTTCCAGCAAGGCAAGACCCGTTAAAATGAGTGCCCCAATTAGGGCGGCCGCGGTCGTCGTGCGGCGGTCCGACAGGGCACCGCCAAGTCCAAACAGCACCGTCATGCCTGTAAACAGATTATACGATATGTAGAGAGCGGCGGAAAGCCACCAGTTTCGGGGCGAAAAGTCTGCTGCTCCCGACGCGTGGATGGGCCACAGGCTGATGAGGACAGAAAGGGCGACGATATACGGTACCACGATGGTGTTGGCGCGAATAATGGCGGTGCGCCCGAAATATGCGGTCAAGAGAACGATAGTTAGCATGCCGAAAGCACTGGATGGTTGCGACCAGCCGGTTAAAAGGTGGACCGCGGCGCCGCCGCCAACCGACACCACACCAACGCCCAGGGCCAATAGCAGCGTGGTTAGCCATTGCAGCGCGATGCCCCAGCGGCCATAGATCGTGCTGAGAAATTCGGCGAAATGGTCTGTGCCCTGGCGCCCGCGCTCTAGCGCGGAGCGCCCGATGAGAAAGAACATGACCCCGGCCAAGATGATGCCGAGGCTGCCGACGGGACCGTGCCGGGAGAAGAATTGCCAGATTTCCTGGCCACTAGCAAATCCCGCGCCGACCACCGTTCCCACGTAGGCCAAACCCACGGTCAACGCTTGCATGCGCATCGGCCACCTCCCCGTTTGCATGACGGACGCGGGGGATTGTCCGTCACCGAGTTATATGCGACGGATGGCCGAATAGTATTTTCCCCTGGGGAATGTTCCTCGAGGAACATTCCCCAGGGGATCACCGATGCATGGTTTGTCTTCCTTGACTTCCTTGACCTCCTTGACCTCCTTGACCTCCTTGGCCTACTTCGATGTTCCTCGAGGAACATCCGCCCGTCTTCGGCCTCCCTCCGCCTCCATCGAAGGCATCCGCCGTGTCTCCGCTAAATCAATTGCCTGCCGCTCCTCCCGGCTGAGCGGGTAGGTGCTCGTTCCGCCTCGAATGGGCTTAGCATAGATTCGCACCTCGTCTCTGCCCCATAAGCTCGTCAAGACCACGCCGTCGTAGTCATCACTCAATAGGGCCAGCGAAAACGAAAGGTCTGCCCCTGTGTCATCAAACGGATTAAATCGCACCAAACCCGTTCTCGACAGACAGCTCCGCTGCTGCTCCACCACACTTTCCATGTGAACTTCCACTTGCTTCCACCGCTGACCTTGTTCCAACACCGCGGCCACATTTTCCTCCAAGCTCTGGCCCGCCTTACCGATGAGCAATCGGTTCATTCTCCGGCGTCCCTTCACCGCCATGGACAGCGCTCCGACCGCGATTCCCAGCGCGCACAACGCCGTGCCCGCACTGATTAGCAGCGGGACGCTAACGGCATAGCTACCGAAATGCACCATAGCACCCTCCCAATCGCTGCCCTTCCCACCATCTTGAATCCGGCGACGAACCCCACTCCACTGAACAACACCGACACCGTCAACGGCCAAAAAAGGTCAGCGTCCCCAATGGCCTCTTGTGCGTTCCCAAAAAGTTATTGCAATGGCTCCAATCATCCATCCTCCGAGCTTCAACCTCGGCGCCCAGTGCATTCATCCCGTTACTCCTCAACCTCCCATCATCCGCCCGAGTACCCAACCTATCCTCTGCAGCCCACATCACCGGCATCACGTCCATGGTGAACCCGCAACTCGCCGCCAACATCGGTGCCATCCCCGGCTACCTTCGCCATCGAACCGGCGAACCCCGCCTTCAATCGGGCGCCCACGGCCCGTCCCTGCCCAAACCCCAGCCGTCAGCGTTCCCAGAGCCCTAATCTCATCGGATGGCGCCGACACCTTTTCACCCCTAACAGGATCCCCGTATCCCTGGCACCCGCCCCCCGGTGCCGCGTCCTCAACCCTCACATCGACCACGCGGCCGTCCACCATGCCCACCCCACGGGTTTACAGACCTGGCCACAGCCCCCATACGGACCCGCCTACACCGTGAACTTGTCGCTTTCGCTCTCGGGTCCCGAAAGCAACCCCAGCAGCCGCTCGAACTCCTCAACACTGCCGTAGCGGATTTCAATTTTTCCTTGACGCCCGTCGCCCCGCACCCACACGCCTGCCCCCAGCGCACGGCGCAGGTCTTCCTCGATTGCCGCAAGGTGCACGTCTTTCGGCTGTGGCGCTTGCCGAACCATTTCCAACGCCATTTTTCGCCGTTCCAGCTCCCGAACGCTCCATCCTTCCGCCACTGCGCGCTCAGCTAATGCCTTCCTCGTTCGTTCGTCCTCCACCGTCAACAAGGTTTTGGCGTGCGCCATGCTCAGCCGGCCTTGCCGGATCGACTCCTGGATCCCGGCGTCCAGTTGCAATAATCGAAAATAGTTCGCCACATGGGAGCGCGACTTTCCCACCCTCGCCGCAATCTCCTCTTGCTTCCATCGCAGCTCCTCGGCCAGCCGCGCATACGCCTCCGCTTCTTCTAATGGATTCAAATCCTCCCGCTGCAGATTCTCTACCAACGCGAGCGCAATCATCTCTTCATCGGACGCTTCGCGCAGCAACGCTGGAACCGTTGTCAACCCGGCTATCTTCGCCGCCCGTACCCGCCGCTCGCCCGCGATAATTTCATACTTCTTGCCCTGCGCGCGCAAGACCACAGGCTGCAAAACCCCATAGACCCGGATCGATTCGGCCAACCCGGCCAATTCCGGGTCCGCAAACGCCTTCCGTGGCTGAAACGGATTGGCCGAAATGTCATCCAGGGCTACCTCCAGCGGACCCCCCGTCCGCTCCTTTTCTCCTTGCCTCCCCCGCTCCCACTCACTCTCGCCCATCAGGGCTGACAGTCCTCGCCCTAATCCGGCTTTTCGTGTCATTTTCCATTACCTCCTTAGCCAAGGCGCCATACACTTCCGCTGCTTTCGAGCGCGGATCATAGCGCAAGATAGGCTGTCCGTAACTGGGAGCTTCACTTAACCGCACCGTTCGTGGGATGACGGTGGCAAACACTCTCCCCTGAAAATGCGAACGCACCTCATCCGCCACTTGATGCGCCAGATTGGTCCGCCCGTCATACATCGTTAACACGACCCCTTCCAATTCCAAGCCCGGGTTCATCCGTTCTCGCACCGCTTCGATGGTGGACCACAGTTGCGTCAGTCCTTCTAAAGCGAAAAACTCGCACTGCAGCGGGATCATCACGCTGGCGGCGGCCACCAACGCATTCATGGTGAGAACTCCCAGCGACGGCGGACAGTCGACAAACACGTAATCGTATCGCGGCACAATCGGCGCCAGTACACGACGCAGACGCGTCAACCGGTCCTCCGCTTGTAGCAACTCCACCTCCGCAGCCGCCAGATCCAAGGCTCCGGGCACCAATTGCAATCCCACCACCGACGTCGGCAACAGAGCCTCTTGAATCGGCATTTCTTCCACCAAGACTTCATAGAGCGACACGTCGATCTGAGCCTTGTTGACCCCAAGGCCGGTGGTCGTATTTCCCTGGGGGTCGCCGTCCACGACCAACACCCGTTTGCCCGCATCCGCTAAATACGCGGCGACGTTAATCACCGTCGTCGTCTTGCCGACTCCGCCCTTTTGGTTGGCTACCGCAATCGTTCGTGCCACTGCTCGCCCTCCCGGACCCGTCCTTGCCCTACTTCCATTGTAGTCAATTCCTTCCACGAATGGATCGTCAGACCGACTCCGTCACTCCCCCAAGTGGCGAATTCGCGGCCATTTTCTCTCGGTCGTAGCCATTTTTTCCATGACCACTAAATAGCGCGCCCCTTCCAAGGAAGGGAGGGTAACCGGAACCACGCGGGCAATCCGTCCTCCCAGCAGGCTCACCCAGCCACTCGCTGCCGCAGCCTCCTCCCTGGCTTGCATGCCGCGCAATCCGACGACTTGCCCGCCAATCCGCACCGCGGGCAGGCCCAGTTCCGCGGTCAGGCGCAAAGTCCCGACCGCACGCACCGTCGCCAAATCATATTGCTCGCGTCCTGAACTGTCAGGGCCAAATAGGCGTTCCGCCCGTTCGTTGAACACCCGAACCCGCGTTAACTGTAGCTCCCTCGCACACTGCCGTAAGAAATCCGCTCTCCGGACTCTAGCTTCGATCAAATCCATCCGCCGCCGAGGTCGCACGATGGCAAGCACCATCCCCGGAAACCCCCCGCCACTGCCGATGTCCGCAGCCCACTCCCATTGGTCGGCCACCGTAAGTACGGTCAACGAATCCAAGATCCCTTTTTCCCACAGGGCTTGCCCGCGTAGCGCAGTCACGTTGAGCCGCGCCTCTTCCAGCAAGCTGGCAAACAACCCAAGCTTCTCCCAGCTCTCCGGGTCGATGGCGTAGTCGCCTTGCCATCCAGCATATCGCTTCACCCAGTGCTGCGTCCCTATCGCCGCCTTCCCCGCCCTCATCGGGCCTCCCGCAAAACAAAAAACCGCCCCGCGGCGGCTTTTTTAGGCTTATCGCTGCGTCGCTTCTGCTCCTGTCGATCCCCCGCTCAATGGCTTTCGTAGCAATATCGTCGTTTGCGCCAATTGGAATAGATTGGACACCACGTAGTAGATGGACAACCCTGCCGGAAAGCGAAACGCCACATAGCCGAATATCAGCGGCATAATCCACAGCATCATTTTTTGGCTGGATTCCATTCCCGGTTGTTGCGGAGTCATATTCATGGTTTGCCATTGCATAAAAAACGTGCTGACAGCCACCAATACCGGTAATATAAACGTATGATCGGGACTTTTTAGGTTGTGCCAAAACAGCCAGCCCATGTTGCTTTTATAGTGGAAACTGCGCAATACATCAAAAAGCCCGTACATTACGGGCAACTGCAAGAGCAATGGCAAGCACCCCGCTGCCGGATTAACTCCTTCTTCCTTATACAACTTGGCAATTTCGGCGTTAAGCTTCTGCGCGTCTCCTTTATGGCGTTTTTGCAACTCCCGCTGTTTTGGTCCCACCTTCGCCATCTTTTGCATAGAACGGGCTTGACTGATTCCCAGCGGTAGCAGGACGATGCGCACCAATAGCGTTAACAGCACGATCCCGAATACATAGTTGCCGCTCCACACCGTGAAGACCACAAAAATTGACTGCAGTAGATGTAGAAAACCGCCCCAAATACCCAATTCGTTTCCTCCTAGCCCGGTCCTTAGGGCACGGGGTCGTAACCCCCAGCATGCAAAGGATGACACCGCAGTACTCGTTTACCCGCCAACCACGCACCTTTCGCCGCTCCGTACCGACTCACCGCCTCCACAGCATACTGCGAACACGTCGGCAAGTACCGACACGATGGTCGAGTCATCGGCGAAACATATCGCTGATATCCGCGCAGTACTATCAAGAGGAAGCGCTTACCCATCTTGTCCACCTCTACTCTGGACCTTCAAGCACTCCGCCCGGAGCAACAACTTCTGTCCGCTCTTGCGCAACGACTGCCAGTCGGCGGTCAAGACTCCGCTCTTTCCCAGCCAGACGATCTGTGCGCACTGAACCAGTTCATCCTCAAAACTTTGGTGCAACGCCCTCAGACGCCGCCGAATACGGTTGCGCTTCACCGCCGTGCCGGCTTTGCGTTGCACGGCAAATCCGACTTTCGCTTCGCCATCGCTAGACCGCCGCACGAACAAAACAAGATTGCGGTCTCCTACCGCTCGGCCGCGTCGAAACACGTCGCTAAATTCTTTTGGGCTTTTCAACCTGCCGAATGGTGCCATCCTTAAACGGCGATACGCTTACGTCCCTTCGCTCTCCTGCGCCGCAACACCGCGCGCCCAGCTCGGGTCGCCATCCGCTTTCGAAACCCGTGCACCTTATGGCGGTGTCGCTGGTTCGGTTGAAATGTTCGCTTCACGCCCTCACCCCCTTGATACCAAACACCATCCCATTATAGCTACTCCCTCGCACGTGGTCAAGAAACGGCGCCCTCCCCCACAAGGCCTCGGCATCACTACGCTGCAGGGTCCGTCGAATCGCGGCTTCGTTCGGCGGGACATAGCGGCCCTTGCACCGAGCCGCCTGGAGCGTGGCCAGTTGGTCTTGGGTTAAGGTCGCGGCCCACTCGCCAATGGCTAACAAACTGGTGCAGCCGGCGGCGATGGCGGCTAAGGCGATGGTGAGGATGGTGATATACGCGTGGCGCACGCCGCGCGGCTTGCGGACATCCGGCAGAACCGCTAAGCGGGCCATGAGGCTCCGGGGATGGTGTACTAAGGATTCCGTCGACAAGGTGATCGTCCCTCCTTGGGCAATCAAAGCGGGCGTCCCACACGGCGGTGAGCCACGCCCGCGCCTGCGGCACCAACGGCCGCACCGCAACGGGTTTGGCCTGACCATGCCACACATAGGTTCCCTGGTGGCGCCCAAAGCCGAGGGTCAGGCCCACGGTTTGCCAATGGGCAGCGCGATAGACCGTCCCGCGGAAGCGGGACGGGTCAATAAAGGTTTCGGCCAATACCACGGGATGGCCGTGGATCGCCTGCCAGTCGCGAGCCAGGCGACGCAGCGCCAAGCCGAGGACGCGGGATCCCCAATTGGGGACATGCGCGTGGGGCAGGATAAGAAACCGCGCATTGTTGGCCACAAACCGCAAGCGCCGCCGGCGTTGCTCCGGCGTCCAGCCAATCCAGGCGTCCCGAGCGCAGCACCGATAGGCGGCAGCCGTCCATCCGAGTAACGCGACCCACTGGCCGTTCCACTCCGCGCCTTGATACAGGCGCTCCCCGACGAAACCGGGAAACCCTAAATAATGATGGCGTGCCATCAACTCCTGCCAGCGCGCGACTTCGTCGGGCGCCACCAGGCGGATGGTGATCTCCCGTATAGGAACCGATATCACGGAAGTTTCTGGTTTCATAATCCCATGATATACCTGTGAAAAGAGGCTGTCCACTATTTATTAATATCCATCAACCATGCGGGTTGCCAGAACTTTGCCGTAACCCTGACACCCCATGCCCCTCGGGGATGGGGTGCCATTTGCTGCTCTCGGGTCGCCGAGAATGCATATCCTTGTTATAATCATAATCAGCGATGTTGGGAGATGTTTCTCAAAGGAGCCGGACCATGTGGGAAGAATATTTGGAACGGGCCGCGAGCACCGTTTCGAACAAGTACCGCGCACGACGGTTAAAGGCTCGACTTCGTGCGCAGCTGGTGGACGTCTATCGTGAAGCCGTAGGTCAGGGCATGGCCCACGACCGGGCTTCGTCGGAGGCCATGCGTAGACTGGGGACACCGGAGGCCGTGGCGGTGCGGCTGACCGCTCCCGAGCGTCAGCAGCACGGTTGGCTGTGGAGTATTTCGGTGGTCGAGCTCGTGGTCGGATTGGCGATTATGATGGTGAGTATGCATTCGCAGTATTTGGCCGGGATGGCGTTCGGGCGGATCGTCTCATTGTGGGGTGTACTGGCGACGGCCTTGCATTCACGGCATCCCGGCAATGTGCTGCGGGCACTCAAGAGCCTGCGGGAACGCCACCCGTGGGCGCGTTTTTCGGGCCGCATTGTCCTTCGGGCAATGGGGGTGGGGGCAGTCAGTGGGGCATTGGGCGGCTTGTTGTTGATCGTTCCCTGGAATCTTATTAACGCCAACGTTATCGATCCGGTTATTTTATCGGAAGGGTCAATGGTTGCCGTCGCGGTTGCGGTCGCTCTGGGACCGTGGATGGTACGGCCTTCGTGGCGCAATCAATTCTTGGCCAGTGTTGCGTTGCAGGTGTACGCTGGAACCGCGGCCGCGATGACCTATGCCGGGCTGCTGTGGTGGCATCCCGGATTGGTGCCGCCCCCGTTTTTCAACTGGAATCTGCCACTGACGGCGGTTTCGGGATTTGCCGCCTACTTTGGATGCATCCGGCTCTATCGTTTTTGGGTGCAAGTGCGTGCGCCCATCGACCCCTGGGCGGTACCAGAGGAACTGGACCAGGCCATTTAGCCACGCACCCAGACTATGCTGGGTAAGCGAGGGATGTTTGCAGGGGCAAGACCACAGTCTACCCTTACATTCTGTGCGAGTCATACGAACTCTTTACCGATTGCGGTGTGGGGTAAGGAGGAAGAAGCAGTGCATTTATTGAGTGGTCTCTTACTGTCAACTCTTATAAGTGGCAAGAAAGCGAACAAAGTTGTCCTGCCGGTGCTGCCGCCGCCACCGGCGGCATTCTCCCAGTTTTGGCAACAAGGCCAGCGACTGAACAAAGACGGGCTGCCGAGTGCGCAAGGGATGAGTGCCTATTGGAAGGCGGGATATCACGAGCAGGCCTCTACCGTCAAAGTGTATAACACCGACGGCACCCGGGTTTCCTTGCCAAACGACGTGTACAATCTGGTCTCTTCGCCCTCTGGAGTGGCCGGAACCAAGGTTCCGGTCGAGGTGCAACTGGAAGTGGTGGCAGGACCGGTCTGGAATCCGTTTCGGCAGGTGAACCGTATCGCCCGAATTGGCTCTTCGCTGATTTTGCATTCCAACGTGGTTCATCGCACGATTTTGGGGGACTCGGTCTGGATTCAAAACGTGCATATTCAGGCCCGGGGGGGGTACAAAGCCAAAGCGTCGGGGATGGTCCCCCAGGGGCTTCCAGGATTGGCGTTGAGCCGTGGGGCGAAGTTTTACCGGGTGGTATTTGTGGAGGAACCGCTGCCGACGCTTAACCAAAGGATTGCGATCGGCGTATTTCTTTTTCCGCGGGCGATGCCGAAACCCCTGGTCGAACTGATGAATTCGCTGCCGACGACGAACTAGGGGACGCCGAGACGCTGCAACCTTGGCCAGAGAGGAAGCCGAACCGAGGGCCGCGGGAGATTGTGGATGTTGTCTTCGTTAATTTCCGCTTGGGGCCTGCGATGGGAATGTCGCAGGCTTTGAGCGTGCCGGGAACCGCTATAACGTGCTTAAGCATATTTACACAGACCCATGCAGAAATCTCCTAGATCTGCACATTCCTGAACACGTCTGGAATTGTTCGCTCTTTCGGAGGCCGCAGTTTTGCTCCTAGC
>JAJZZH010000073.1 GCA_021797675.1 Bacillota bacterium
CGCTGAAGAGCCCAGTGCGGGAAATCCGCACGCTGGGTTCCGTGGGGGTCGGGTTGCCCGAGGAGGGCAGCCCTTCTACCCGGATCGGGTTGCCCGAGGAGGGCAGCCCTTCTACCCGGATGACCGAGATCGAACGCGGTGACCAGTGCTGGCACTTTCGATGGCGGTCCCAGTCGGACCAGGCCCCGTGCCCGGTCTGCCCCACGGTGAGTCCGCACTCCGCCAAGCTGTATACCACGCATACGGTGCCAGATTTTCCGTTGGCGGGGAAGCCCGTGTATCATACGGTCACCAACACGCGCTAGGTCTGTGACCAGCCGAATTGTTTGGTCTACTACACCTTCGTGGAACCCATGGCGGGCTTTGCCCGCCATGGGGCGCGGTTGTCCACTCGGTTGAAGACCTTCCTGATCCGCGTAGCCTTATTAGGGGCGAGCATCAACGCCTTGCCGCCGGTGCTCGGGACCGTGGGCATTGTGGTCAGCCGCGACCGTGGTCGCGCAAAATCTGCCGCGGCGGGACGTGAAAGTGCTCGCCGTGGATGATGTGAATTTGCGCAAAGGCGACGCCTCTACCGCGTGTTCCGTGTTTATCGATGGCGAAACGCATCGCTTTCTGCTGATGGTGGAAGGGGCGCGTCAAGACACCACCGAGGCCGTGATGGCGAAGTTTCCGACGGTTGAGATCGTGAGCCGCGATCGGGGGAGCGCGTATGCGGCCGCCGCCGAGGCTGGGGCAAACTCCAAGTCGCCGATGGGTTCCATTGGATCGCCAACCTGCACGAAGCGATGAAAACTGCGCTAGCCCTCACGCTTGGGTCCGATGTGTTCTGGCCCGAAGGGGACGGCTGGATCCCGCCCGCCGGGTTGGAAGCCCCTGCACCTGGGCATCTGCCGACCCTGACGCTCTCCGAAGCCGATCGGGAACGCCGGATTCGGATCGCGCGGCTCGCCGCGCGCCAAGCCCGAAAATGTCGGACGACCCTGAAACTGCTCGAACTGGCGGATAGTGACCTGCGCACCGCGAGTCTGGCCGATCGTGTGGGGATCCCGCGCGCCACCTTGCGTCGGTATCGCACAGAGGCGCCGCACACCGTCGCGCAGGTCGAAAGCAAACTCGATGCCTGCTGGACGGAGGGCCGAGGGACCCGGCCGCCCCGCGACCGCTCACAACGCTGGCACCGGGAGCACGACCCGCGTCGGAGTCGACCGTTGCCCCCTATCGCGAAACCGTCTTGCGTCTCGCGGCTCAACGGAAGGGGCATCAAAAGATTCACGCAGCGATTCGTAAGGAGGGGTTTGCCGGAAGTGCCAACGCCGTATACCAGTATTTGCTCAAAGTGCGGCAGGAAGACGCCCTGACTGCGGGCGTGCCCGCCGAAGATCAGCCTGCAGACGATGCGCAAGCTCGGCCGCGGCGGATTGGGCTGATCCGGATTGCTCGGGGCTCCATCTATCGGCGCCTCTTCTAGGAGGTCGCGCAAGAACGGGCGATAGTCTTGCAGGCCCGCACGGGCCTGGTCTCGGCGCAGAGTACGACCGTCCCAGCACCCGCGAGGGCGTCCGTGCCCGCCTCCTGGGTCAATACGACCGCCTACGATGACGCCACCGCCGCCATCATTTTCGATACCCGCTCCAAAGTGTCGAAGCCCACCCAGCAAGGCCCTGAGCTCCGAAGGGTATGGCAGCTAGAAGCCCTGCTGCCGAGCGTAGCTCGGCTCCGGGCATGCCTCTCCACCTTCACGACCGTTCTGGATACCGGCGATGAGGTGGGGTTGGACCAATTCATTCAAACCTATCGGGACGACGCGTCGGAACCGATTGCGGTGTTCGCCTCCGGACTGCAACAGGATCTCGAGGCGGTGAAAAACTGCCTCCGCTATCCGACCATTAGCAATGGCCGCATGGAGGGGACCAACAATAAAATCAAAATGGTCCGTCGACGGGGGTATGGCCGCGCCGGGCTGGAATTACTCAACGCACTCTTCGCGCTGCCCTGGTATTACGATGATTTAGATCCCACGCGGACCTCTCACCCCGAGGCCGCCTAGGCAGACGTCCATCCCATCACGCATCACCTTGACCTCCCCCGCCTGGGTTGAAGTGCGGACCCGGCGTGGTAAACCACACCATCCCTGCTTCGAAAGCTCACAGCCCCTCTCCGCTATGGATCTATTTTCACGAAGTTGCCCCATTTTCGGGAGGCCATAACAGAAAGTGCGTAAGAGCCGGGGATGCGATGGGTTGTCTATCGAGGAATCCCGCGGATATTCCCGGCCGCGACGCTGACGTACGGGGATATCCCCAAGAACACGCGGATTGGGCATGGGCTGGAAAAGCGCCACAGGGTGGATGCCCGGTGTATCAGCGGACACCCGAACGCCATGCCGCCAGAGATAACGTATTGCATTAAACCGGTGCGGGGCCAGAATCGGTAATGGCATCAGGCGACCGTGCTTAAAGGGGGCATCCGTAAGGCTAACCAGGCACCGCGATATGTTTTCAGGTTTCCGTTCTTCGACACAGTGCGATATCCCGGGCGGGAATGTTTTGTCTTCGGTCGGCGGGCCATATTTTCACCTGCGGTTGCTGGATGGTACGCAAGGGTCTGCCGGGGCCAGCTACCAGCCATGCACCGTGGTCGAAAGAGCTTCCACGCTGTTGATCCAACGCGTGAAAGGAGGGAGCGGCGTTTCCTCCCCGGCCTGAAGGCCAGGGGTTCCACGCCGTGAGAATGGATGAAAGACCGCTATCGATTTCCGGCCATTTTTGAGCCCGGTGAGAGCGCGGGGTATACGGTCACGTTTCCCGATTCGCCGGGGTGTGTTACGGAAGGGGACACCCTGGAAGAGGCGTTTGCTATGGCGAAAGAAGCCTTGGAATTGCATGTGTATGGCATGGAAGAGGACCAACCCGCCGTCCCGGTTGCAGCCCACCCCCGTCCCCCCGGAGCAATGGTCGCCGTGGTGGAGGCGTGGATGCCCGTGATCCGCAGTCAAATGGCCAACCAATCGATCAAGAAAAACTTAACGGTTCCCAAGTGGCTGGCCGACGCGGCGGATCGGGCGGATATCAATTATTCCCAAGTCTTGCAAGTGGCCCTGAAGTCGCGGCTGGAGGTGCCCGCAAGGGATTGCCTAACCCGTTCATCCGCCACCCGTGCGCAGTAAACATGGGTAGCGCGACGAGGACGTCGCCTTGGGCTCCGGGTCACGTCTTTACGCCGTGGCGAGCGTCAGCGACGTGAAAACATCGTACCCGATGTTTTCCGGAAAGTTCGGTCCAATCGGGAAGGTTCTGCTGGCACTCCGCAACCGAAACCGGGCACAAGGCATAATACGGGCACCCAGGGGACGCTGGCGCCGAGGGGTGCGACGGGATCACCGTGTCGTCCACCGTGCCGCCATCCTCCAAGTGTTCGGGATTGGGGACGGCTTCGATTAAGGCCTTGGTATAGGGATGCTGTGGACCATTGATCACCGCGTCCGCCATGCCTTCTTCGCAAATAATTCCCCGGTACATGACCAAAATCCGATCGCCGATGTAGCGGGCGGACGCCAAGTCATGCGTAATGTACAGAAAAGTGACGCCGGCCTCATCGCGGGCTTGCAGGATCAGTTGCAGAATGCCCGCCCGCAAGGAAACATCTAACATGGAAACCGGCTCGTCAGCAATGATGAGAGCCGGTTGAACCGCCAAGGCACGTGCAATGGCCACGCGCTGGCGCTGCCCGCCGGACAGTTGGTACGGCAATTTGTAATAGAATTCCGCAGGTGGAGTAAGATCGACTTGGCGTAGCAATCGTAGAACCGCCTTGTTTCGTTGCGACGCGGAGGCAATCGAATGGTGGATCTCCATCGGTCTTCCGATCGTGTAACCGGCGGTATGGACAGGGTTGAGCGAAGCGTAGGGGTCTTGGAAGATCATTTGTACCGCCCGGCGATATTGCCGATGCGCCGAGCGGCCGCGAAGGCGGGCGACATCTTGTCCTTGGTAACGAATCGTTCCCGACGTTGAGGTCTCCATCGCCATGATTAAGTGGGCTGTGGTCGACTTGCCGGATCCCGATTCACCGACCAGGCACACAATTTCGTGCGGGTAGAGGTGAAAGGTGACATCGCGGACGGCATCAATCCGACTTCTCCGACCGGAGAAGAACGTCTTGCTGACGTGGGTTAGGGAAAGGATCGGAACCCCTTCAGGCTCTGTCATGGCTAGCCTCCACCAAATCGGATGGGATGTCGGGTGTGTGGAGATGGCAGGCCACCGCATGCTGAGGGCGCACGTTAACCAGGGACGGACTCTGGTCAGTGCACCGGGGAATCGCCTGCGGGCATCGAGGGTGAAAGGCGCAGCCCGGGGGAAGCTGGCCCAGATCGGGAGGGCTCCCCGGAATCCCCTCGACGGTGCGTTGGGAACCTTGAAGCGGCGGGAAGCAGGCGATCAATCCTCGCGTGTACGGGTGACGCCCCTGGCGATAGATATCGCGGCTGGGGCCGCTCTCAATAATCCTTCCGGCATACATCACATAAACGGTTTGGGCGAGCTCAATGAGCAAAGACATATCATGGGAGACTAAGCAAACCGCAAACCCGAGCTGCTTTTGAAGGCGTTTGATTTCCATCAAAATGCCTCGTTGAACAATGACGTCGAGCCCGGTAGTCGGCTCATCCATCACCACGACGTCGGGCCGCAACGCGAGGGCTAAGGCAATGGCCACGCGTTGCCGCATTCCGCCGGAGAGTTCGAACGGATATAGTTTCTTGTATTGACGTTGGATGTTTACCATTTCCAACGTTTCATCTATGCGCGCGACAATCTCCCCCGGCCGGGCCGCTTCCCAATGCGCTTCCATGATCCGCCGCATCTGTTCTTCAATGGTCATAATGGGATTCAGGGCATTCATTGCGCTTTGGGGGACCAAGCTGATTTTCATCCATCGCAGTCGACGCATGGATTCGCGGTCAAGCGTTCGTAGGTTTTGTCCGTTCAGCAACACGTCGCCCTCCATATCGACGATGGAATCCGGCAGCAATTGTAAGATGGCGTTAATCAATGTGGACTTCCCGCACCCCGACTCCCCGGCGATCCCAACGATTTCCCGATCGTGAATAGACAGGGATACGTTGTTGACGGCGGGAATCGTGGGGGTACTGTCCGTATAGGTCACCGACAAATGGCGAACCGATAAGATCTCGCTCATGACCCGGTACCTCCGCGATGAAGCCTACCCCGTTTCGGCGCGCTGGTAAGTTGGGGATTGGCAATTTCGTCGATGCTGCGATTGACCAGGGCCAGCGCGCCGCCGACTAACGCAATGCAGATGCCGGGCGGTATGATCCACCACCAGGCACCGAAGGCCAACGCCTGGTAGTTGCCTGCCCAATACAGCATGCTGCCCCAACTGACCGTGTTAATATTGCCGAGCCCCAAAAACTGCAAGGACACCTCGGCACCAATCGCGTACATAATCGTGCTGAGGAAGTTGGCGACAATTAGGGAGATCATGTTGGGGAACAGCTCGCGTTGAACAATGCCCCAGGTACTTTCACCGGTCAATCGAGCGGCCTGAACAAAATCCCGCTTACGCAGCGCCAGCGTTTGGGAACGCAAGACGCGAGCCCCGAAAGGCCACCCGGTGGCAGAAATCACCAAGATCATCGCGACCGTGCCAGCGTGATGCAGGTAGGTGGCGAGCACAATCATTAAGGGGATCCCGGGGATAACGATAAAAATATTAGAAAACATGGTCGCTACATCATCGAGCGCGCCGCCATTGTAGGCACCGCCAACGCCGATGATGATCGACAACGCCGTCGTCAAGGCTCCCGCGATGAACCCGATGACTAAGGTGGGGCGGGTGCCCCAAATAACCTGAGACCAGACACTTTGTCCTTCGGCCGTGGTACCCAGCCAGTAATGAGCCGTGGGGGGGGACATGATATGCATCGTAATGGTGGCCGGATTTCCGGGTGCGATTACCGGTGCCAAGAGGCCTAGAACGACAAATCCGACAAAGATGACGATCCCGATCAGCCCGGTGCGGTTGCGCACAAACGCCAACCAGGTTCGTGCTGAGCGGGGTTTCACCGACGGGAGGGCCTCGCCCTCGTCTCCAGGTGAGGCGGTGAATGGTGTCATCATCATTACACCTCCGAACGCGCTGCCCGTGGGTCAAGCCGCCCGTACAGCAAATCCACGGCAAAATTGGCTAGCAGCACGGCAAACGATATCATCAGCAGGAGACCTTGGAGCAATGGGTAGTCTTGGTTTGAGGATGCCTGATAGAGCAAAAAGCCTAAGCCAGGGTATGAAAAGACGATTTCCGTCAAAATCCCCCCAGCGACGATAAACCCCAGCGCCATGGCAAATCCCGTCAAATTCGGCAACAACGCATTGCGCGCCGCGTACTGATACATGATCGTGCGTTCTTTCAGTCCAGCCGCCCGCGCCAGTTGAATATAATCCTCATTAAGGGACGGGATCATGTTGTTGCGCATGCTCAAAATCCAGCCGCCCAGCGACACCACGACAATGGTCAAAGCCGGCAACGCGGCATGATACAGGAGGTCGGCGATGCTGGGCAGCGTTAACGCTGGAGGCAGGGTGTTGCTGTAGGCCCCGGACAGCGGGAACCATCCCAAAACAAAGCCCAAGACATAAAGCACGATTAAGGCCAACCAAAAATAGGGGAACGCCGAGGTGAACATCGCTACCGGCACGGTTAAACGATCCCAGGCGGTGTGTCGATGCCAGGCCACCCAGATGCCGAGCCATGTCCCGAGCACAAAGCTGATAATGGTGGCCGTACCAATGAGCCCCAAGGTCCAGATCAGAGATTGGCCGATGACCGTACTGACTCGGATGGGGAAATAGGTGATGGAGACCCCCAGATTACCATGGGCCAGGGCGATCAAATACCTCCAATATTGCACGGCCAAGTTGGCGTGTTGGAATACGCCGAACTCGGCCTCAAGAGCTTTTAGAGCATACGGACTGATTTTTCCATGCATGCGCATCATGAGATTCTCCGCCGGATTCCCCGGCATGAGTCGGGGAATCAAGAAATTCAAGGTTATGCTGGTCCAAAACGCGATCAAATAAAAGATCAGCCGACGACGGACGTAACGCATCTGGTTCCCTCCCTCGGATTCAGCGGGTGCCACGGACGGAGGCCATCAGGGTTCGGCCCGGCGACCTATGGCCGCTCGGCTGAACCGTTCACGCGCATCGGGGATCGTTTCAGCGTGATCAGGATCTCATTGGAGGGCGGGGTCAAATCCCAACTCAGCACCGTGTCCCCATGCGATTCCCACCATGCGTTGCTTTGTTGGGATGCCGCTTGCCTCAACGATTTGCCGTTGATGGTCACGGCCAGAGGGGAGGTGTTTGGACACGTCAGCGTAAACAGCGGGACGGTCCCCCTGCTGTCGACCGTGATTTTTATCCCGGATTCGCTTTCGTGCGCCGTGACATGGGTTTGAGCAATGCCCACCGTATACTGAGCCAGCTCCGAACAGCGGATCCATCGGATCATTGGCCCAAAGTGCTCGTGGATGCGGTCGACCAGCACAAAAAGCTCTTTCAGACCCGTACTGGTGCCATCGCTGTATAAAGACGACCAATGGGTGTGAAACCCGATAGGGCTTCGGTTGACCACCAATTGGCGAATGCGTCCGCTTTGTCCGCGAGGATCCAATAACGCGTCAATGGTGGAGGGACGTCCATACTTGGTGGGCCAGAGAGGATCGCCATGGCTGCTGGGCAGATGCACTGCCACGTTGCCATCGATTTCCTGCACCCGGGGCACGACCACAGGAGACGCGGAATCCGTATGCAGATAATAAAATGGGACCGCAACGCGGCGTTGTTC
Organism: Bacillota bacterium; assembly: GCA_021797675.1. Taxonomy (GTDB): domain Bacteria; phylum Bacillota; class Sulfobacillia; order Sulfobacillales; family Sulfobacillaceae; genus JAJZXC01. The sequence goes on from JAJZZH010000073.1 coordinate 7,873, forward strand.
ATCAAACGCCCGGATCACGGCCTCGGCGTAGCGCTCCTCGGCTTCGATCCCAAACGTGCCAGGGGAGGTCATCCCGGCGGGGTGAAGGCCAGCCTGCGTGAGAATCTCCAGCGCGATGCGGAAGTATTGCGTCAGACTCGCCACATCGTGATAGGGCATCATCCGTTTTTCGGGAAACGGCAGCGGATACAGATGGTGGCGAATATCCAAAGCATTTAAGTGCGTCAAAATCTCGGGGGTAATATCGAAAAAGGGTTCCAGTTCGTCCCGAACCGTGATCAGAAATTCTTCCCGTTGCTTTGCAGCGATCCCGGGCAAAGATTGGTCAATACGGCCGAGTCCCATAGGATAAGGCAAGACCGTAAACTTGCCGCGCAGACCCCGCAGGCCGATGCCTTCGACAAATTGATGTAAGAAATGATTGGGAATGATGGGGACATGCTCTTCGTGGGGCTGTTCCCAATGATCCAGGTTAAGCAAAGGGGCACCGTCGTCAACCATGAGATACATGGGTAACTGGCTCAACGGCCACGTGACATTGGGTACGATCATGGGCTAACTCTCCCTCGGTGAACGGCTCTTGACTACGGATTGACAAAAACCGTGGCGACACGACGTCCTGAGGAACAGGCTGCGGTCGCCACGGTACCCTCACCGTGCTACTTCACGGGTTTGACGTGGAGCAACACCGCCATCGTATCTGGGTAGAAAAATGGGGACGGCATGGCGTACGGATTCTTCGGGGTCGGCCAGTTGGTGTAACGCAACGTGGTAATCTCTTCTCCGCTGGGCATGATGGTCAACGGGAAGATCGGCAATTGCTCGGCGCTGAGGAGAGCCAAGTGCGCTATGTCAGAGTGCTGTTGGCTTCTGCTGGAGGTCTGCGCGTACGCGTTGATGTAATGATTCATACTCGCGTTGTCGTAGCGCTCGAAGTTAAAGGGGGCTGGCTTCCCCAGCGGGGCGGAGGTCGCCGTGCTGTAGTCGTAATAGTACTGGAACCAGGCGGATGCCCCGCCGGTACCCCCGTTAATGGTCAACTGGTACTTTCCTAATGCCTGATCGTTAAACACATCTCCCGGCGATAGAAGATTTAGCGACACATTGATGCCAATTTTGGCCAGGTTGGCTTTAACCACATCCGCGACGGCGACCCAGCTGGTGAAGGACGACGGCACGGTCAGGGAAAATGACACCCGTCCTCCCTGGGGACCGATGAGATGCGTTCCGCTCATATGATAGCCTAGCGTGTGCAACAATTTTAACGCTTGCTTGGGATTGAACTTGTACGACCATTTCGCCACCGTGGATTTCGGCAGGTACTCGGTCGGGGGCACGAGCAACGAGGTTGGGCTGGCCACGCCCGAATCGGTGGCGACGACGCCAATTTCCTTCCGGTTGAGGGCGTAATAGATCGCCCGGCGAAAGACCACCTGGTTAAACGGCTTGATGGCGTCGTTGGGGTACAGGGCATAGAAATTTGCGTCACTGCGAGCAGGAAAGTTGTAGTAGAAGAAATGCTTGGGATTCTTGGCGACAAAGTCCTTGGTCGGGTTGGGAATCGCCACCCCGCCCAAATCACCTTCCCCCCTGGCCAAGGCAAGGAGTTCCGAGGTATTCGAGGTGAATTGAGGAATCAAGACTTCGGGTACCGCCGGCTTGGTTCCCCAGTAGTGAGGATTACGCGCATAGGCGACGAGTTGCGGGGAAAATGACTTTAACGTGAACGGTCCCGAACCTACAGGATTGGGGTCAGCCCACGTGCTGGGATTGGCGATCTTGGACCAGATGGACTTCGGCACAATCGGCGTTTGGCCTGCCACGAAATAAAGAAAGGGTGTCTCGGGTTTGTCAAAGGTAAACTTGACGGCGTAGGGCCCTTGGGCGGTGACCGACTTCAAGACCTTCCAGACCCCGTTGAGGTCCATCGACGGATATTTTTTGAGCATGGCGAAGGTGAAGGTCACGTCGGCACTTGTCAAACGGGTTCCATTGGTAAACGTGACATCGTGCCGGAGGGCGATTACGACCGACTGATTGCCTGGCAACCAGCGATACGAAGACGCCAGCCACGGGATGATGCGGCCCGCCGGCACGTCGTAATACAGCAGCGGCTCGTAGATGAGATCGGTGTCGTTGGTAATCGATCCAGCGGTAAATGGGTTGAAGTTCCGCGTATAGGTACCCTGCGCATTGGCAATGATGGTCAGGGGAGCCTTGGCGGTGACGGCCGCTGGAACCCGGAATCCGGCCACGCCCGCCGTGACCAGAGCCATCGCGCCGCCGATGGCCGCGATGCGCGTTGCGCGCGAGACGTTACTGGGAGACATGCGGTGACCCTCCTTTAACGAAAGTCGGCGGATTTTACGGACGGCTCTTATTGTGTTGCGGAACCCTCCGTGCCGACGATGGATTGACTAACGGAATGCCAGGGGCACGTCTCTGCCCCAGGACAACTCTAGCGGCGGGATATACCCAGCGTGTGCCGCCAAGAGCTCATCGGTCAGCGAGACAATCTGATCAAGGTCCAGCGTGGTCGATAAATTGGGATCCAAGAAAGCGGCCTGGTAGATCGATTCGCGTCGCCGTTCGAGCACCCCCTCAATCGTCAGCTGCTGTACCGCAATGCCTTGACGATTCAGGGCCGCTAAAGCCTCCGGCAGCTTGCCGACTGATGTCGGAAGAACCTGGTGGCCTTGAACCAGGGCAGGCACTTCGACAATCGCCGACGCTGGCAGATTGGCGATGAGCCCCGTGTTGGGCACGTTAACCTCAATGACGCGCACCGTGCCGGTCTCCAACGAATGAATCACCTGGGGAGCGTACTCAATGCTGAACTCCGGCAAGTATACCGGCTCGGGTTGCTCCAGCAGGGTTGCGATTTCGGCTAAAGAACCCGGCTGGTCCAAAAACTCACGAGGAACCAAGTGCAGCCGTTGCATCCATGGGTCACGGGGCAGGAAATAGCTCACATACTCCGCCGCGTGAGAACTGGACTCCGACGAGAAATAACCAAATCGGCGCATGATCTCAAAACGCACCCGATCTTGCTCGTATATCCGGGGCAAGCGTTGGCGGAGCGTGGGATAGAGATCTTGGCCATGGCGACTGAGTTGGAGGAACCAGGATTGATGATTGATGCCAGCCGCCTGCCATTCCAGTTCGGCGAGATCCATATCGAGATAATGAGCGAGTTGCTTCGCCGTCGCGGGGACGCTGTGACACAGACCCAACGCTGGCAGGCTTGACGTCTTGAAGAGCGCCAGCATGACCATTGACATGGGATTGGTATAATTTAAAAGTCGGGCGCGTGGTGCGACAGCTTCCAGATCCCGCGCAATCTTCAGCACTTCCGGAATCGTACGCAGCGCGCGCATAATGCCGCCGATGCCTAAGGTGTCCGCAACCGTTTGGCGCACACCATAGCGCGCCGGAATTTCAAAATCCCGGCTCCAGGCTACACGACCCCCGACGTTTATTGCGTTGATCACATAATCACATGACTCAAATGCGGGGCGTCGTTCGCTAAACGCCTTCACCAACGGCAGACAGTGCGCTTCTTCCCGGATGCGTAGCGCTAACCGCTCAGCCCATTGGAGTTTTTCCGGGTCGATGTCTATCAAGCGAATTTCTACATCGTTACCAAAAAACCGCGTCAAATCACTGACCAATCGTCGAGTGAAAACCCGACTCCCCGCCCCTACCAAAGCTACTTTCGGCAATTTAGAAGCCTCCTCCAGCAGCAATACGGGAATTTCTCTATAGCGGATCCATCACGCACGGTTTGCGTAAACGTCAATAAGCGAGATTTAAGAAGTCCGAATATCCACAATCACCAAACTATAGGCTACCATTAAGTCTGATCCGCGTCAATATGGATTGCGCGATAAGCGTTATAATTACCGAAACACCATTAAACGGCACCAGCGCGAAGGCCATGGCAATTCGGAGACGGCAGATATCTCGGTGGTGTCGACCAAACCCGAATGTTGGCGCAAAAGTTGACGCGTGCTGTTGCGTTAAGGCATTATATTTCCTGTAGTTTGTATGTTTAGGGATATTAAAGAGCTTTCTTGAATAGGGTTTGCATGCGGATCCGTTCGTCTGCCATGGTCGATGTGTCACGGAATTTCATCCGTGGGGACGGAGCACGAAGGGGAGCGGGTATACGTGAAACGCGGCGCAGGGATGGACGGGGATGCATGCGCAGCACGAACGATTGGCGCGATGAATCAGGCACAACCGATTCTTGACGAACCGCCGACCATGGTTTCTGGCCGCGGTTTTTCGTACGATTTGGCGCTAACCGTCGCAGCAATAGCGCCGCGTCCGGCAATCCCGGCAAGCGCGATGCCTTCATCGGATGGTCGTTGGGGTGGAAATCCGCCCAGCGCGGGGGCGGACCGGGGGGATAATCTCCCGAGCGGGTGCAAGGTCGGAGGCCCTCTGGGCAGCACGTCAAGCAGCCAGAGCTCAACGATACGCGATGGAGAAGATCGGCAATCTCGACAGGGAGTTCGCTGAGCGGGCGGGGCAAGGGTTGGGGGCGTTGGCGGCCGACGATTTTACGGAGGCGATGGTCGGTTCCGGTGCGGGGCTCCGCGAAGCCGCCGAAGCGATTTTTGCGGCTTGCTTTCGCGATCCGGTTAGACAGACCGTGTTGTCGGGCAGCGGGTTGAGACCAGGTGTTGCGCTGCCGGGCCTGTTGAAAACTTTGGAACGAGCTGGCGAGGCGTCTCTGGCCGTCCAGGAGATGGCATCTCGGCGGGGAGCGGTGGGTTCGTGGTACACGGACGATGGGGGGCGCACGGGGACAGCGTAACGGCTGCGGTGAGGAAGCGCAGCCGTTGCCACCAATATCGAAGGTTCCGCCCAAGGGCTTCATGATGGCTTCGGGGGTTCCGTTAGGCACAACACCACAGCCACTGGGTGCAGCCGTTGCTGGCCGACGTGCCCGATTTGGTATCGGAACCGCTCGCGGTCATCCCGCGGTCATGGTCTGCCGGGCAAGGGTCCGGGGCACGAGGCTACGATGCGGACAAACCGACGAAGCGTAGAAAGGTCGTGAAACTCAATGCGCAAGCGCGGACGACGCTCGGCCGCTCAGAGTCGAGCCCGCCATCAACAGATTATCGACGTGTTAAAGGCGGAAGGAGCCGCATCGATCACGGCCTTGGCGCAGCGTTTCGAGTGCTCGTCGGCGACGATTCGGCGCGACATCGCCATCATTCAACCGCAAGTCCCGGAGGTAAAAAAATATCATGGTGTGATTACCTTGGACAGCGCCGTAACGGAACGGTATTTTCAAGACAAGACCGATTTAGCCCGCGAAGAAAAAGAGGAAATCGCCCGTGCAGTGTGCTCAACGATTCCCGATCACAGTGTGATTGGGGTGAACGGCGGTACCACCACCGTCGCCGTAGCCCGCGAGATGGTGCGGCAGCACAAGTCGGTCACGGTCGTAACGAACGCGATCAACGTGGCCCTGGAATTCGCTAATACCGACTTGACGGTGGTGGTCATCGGGGGAGTATTGCGCATGCCGAACTTCGAGACCACCGGCCTGATGGCGGTGCGGAATTTAGGTACTCTCCATCTGGATTGGGCGGTCTTAGGGGCCAACGGGGTCCATCCGCGCTTTGGGGTGAGCACCACGAATGAAGCGGAGGCGTCAATCGGTGCAGCCTTCTCACGGCATGCGGAGCGGGTCATGGTGGTTGCCGATCATTCGAAGTGTAATCATCGGGCACTCTATCGGATGCTCGACTGGACCGAGGTTCAGACCATCGTGTCGGATCGCGCGGCGGATCCGATTCTGGAGGAATGGTCGTCGCAACTCAAGTTTGAGCGGCAATGGGTCATGCCAAATTTGGCGGTGTGGGTTCGGGCTCCTGAAGGCCAATAGCTAGGTGCAACCCATCGGATGCAGCGATGATCGGTGAGTGGGGTTTTTTGGGGAGGAGGCGACGGGGTGACGATTCCCAGACTACCGGACCGACAGGACGACCAGTGGGACTGCCTAGCGAGGTTGCTGGCGGTCGAGGGCGACGACGATGGTCAGGTCAGCCTGAGCGGAATGACCCGACGGCATCGCCGCGTCACGTTGACGGTTGGCTGTTGGGGCGAGGACATGATTGGGTTTCGGTTGGTGCCTTTTGGAAGCCCGACCCAGTTAGCGGACTGGGCGAAAGCAAGCGTTTGCGTGGGGCTCACGCCCCATCCAGTCCGCTGGCAACCGCAAGATGGCCAAGTGCTTATTAGTGGCGACACCATGAAGTCCGTTCGGGTGAGCATGAACCCGTTTCGGATTGAAGTTCTGCAAGGCGCGGAGGCGCTGTGGCGCACCAGCGGGCCGCTGGGAACCGTGCATGAGCGGAGCATCGCTCCGCTCACCGGATGGTATGATTCCCCCGATGGCCGGTACCCCAGCGTTGCTCGGCTGTCTGCCTTCATCCCGGCTTCCGTCCATTTAAGTGGTTTGGGCGAGCGGTTTTTTGCCGCTCGATTGGAAGGGCGCACCGTCCAGTCCTGGAACGAGGACGCCGACGGGGTGCGGACTAAAGCCGCTTACAAAACGATTCCCTTTGTCGTGTCGGACCAAGGATGGGGTTTATGGTTCAATAGTCCGGGATTGTCGGAATGGGACTTGGGGGATTCGGCGACCCTGGCTCTGACCATCACCACGCCTCAGTCTGTCCTCGAGTGGTGCGTCATCACGGGCGCGACCCCCAAGCACATTGTTCAGCGCTATGTGTCCTTGACCGGGCGCCCCGATACGATGCCGGCCTGGGCTGCGGGAATTTGGTTATCGACGGGCTCCACCCACTATCAGGCGCAGGACGAGATCGTGTCAATCGTCGGACAAGCTGAGCAACGCGATTTCCCGGCTGATGTGTTGTTTGTCGACGCGCATTGGCAGATGCCCGGCGCTTGGGGCGGGGCGCAATGGAATAGGGCGGCTATTCCTCAACCTCGCGCGATGATTCGGGATCTGAGAGCCGCCGGGTACCATGTGGCGTTATGGAGCCAACCGTATCTTGAGGAAGGGTCGCCTGCGTTTTCGGCGGCCGCGGCGGCAGGGATGCTCTTGCGACGGCTGGAATCCGACAGCCCCTGGCTGGCCAACTTGTGGGGGGACGCCGACCCCGTCTTGCGCTCGGGCGTGATGGATTTCACGCATCCCAAGGTGAAGCAGTGGTATGCCGATCAATATCATGACGTCTTGACGGACGGGGTCGAAATCTTGAACGTGGACTTTGGCGAGGAGGTTCCTGCCGAGTCCCGGACGGCCGGTGACTTAAAAGGGGCTGACATCCACAACCTGTACGCGTTGGAGTATGCCCGCACCGTGTATGAAACCGTGACCTCCGTGCAGCCCGACGGCATGGTGTTGATTCGCCCGGGCTATAGCGGAATACAGCGATTTCCGGCGGCGTGGCCCGGCGACCCGCACCCGACGCTAGACGATTTGCGCCTGACCGTTCAGGGAGGCATCCATGCGGCGGCGAGCGGCATCGCGTATTGGGCCGTCGACGTGGGAGGATACAAGGAAGAACCGACGCCCGAGGCATTTGTGAGGTGGGCCCAATTTGCCTTGTTTGCTCCGCTGACTCGATTCCACCGGATCGTCAAGGCACTGCCGTGGGAGTATGGCGAAGCAGCGTTTCAAATGATCCGCCAATTAGCGCACCTCCGCTATCGCTTCGCGCCGTATCTTCGGGCTCTATACCACGAAGCTCACGCCCGGGGAACGCCGGTATTGCGCCCTTTATGGATGGAATTTCCTCGCGATCCTCAATCCTGGTCCGGATGGACGCAATATTTATTAGGCGATGCGCTCCTGGTGGCTCCCGTGACGACATCGTCCGGCGTGGTCTCGTTTCATGTCCCTGAAGGACGCTGGCTAGATTGGTTTAGACACGACCTCATCGTGGGCCCGTGCGACGTGGTCAGACAAGAATCGCTCGATACGTTCCCCTTGTTGATGCGCGAGGGGTTCGCCGTGCCGATGCTGAAAAACGGTTTCCGGAGCCGCGACGAACTGCAGGATAGTGTGGAACTGGTGTACGTTGCCGGCCTGGCTGCCGGACAGCGCGAGGTATTCAGTCGTGACCATCACGACGGAACCATTCAAGGCTCCTTTACATTAATCGGCCGCGATGACGACACGTGGTGCATTCAGTGGACAGGTCGTTGGCCCCGGGAGCGGGTTTTGCGCATCAAATGCCCCGGGGCGAACCAACGCTGGAACGCCATGGAACCTCAGCACGGAGGTGGTTTAGATGATGAAACAACGAGCGGTGACTGGGTGTTGCCGGTGCTTGGTGACGACGTTCAGATTCGCCGATTTAGGTAATACCCTGCGGTCTACCCGTTTTACCCATGGAGGGCTTCAAGGTGATTAGCGGCGTGTGGGCGGCGTTGCCCAATATTTATGGCTGGAGCGATGTCAAGGTTGGCCACACCCTGGAACATCTTATGGGACGAGGAATTGACGGACTGTTTGTGCTGGGCACGACCGGGCAGGGCGCTGATTTTAGCGTGGGGGAACGACAGATGTTGTTGGAGAGACTGTGTCATCTGGGACCAGATCCTAAGAGGGTGGTGGTGGCGGTCTCGGCTAACGCAGCGACGGATGTGAGGGAATTGATGCAGCATGCCGCCAATGCAGGGGTTCGGGGCATGGCCATGACGCCTCCCTTTTACGGTCGATTTGGCGAGGAGGAAATTGAGCGGTGGGTGAAGACGATTTTCGCCGGGCAGACGAAATCCGGTGAGATGTATTTATATAATATGCCGGCGGTTGGGCACGCCGTTTGGTCGCTCCCCCTGGTAAGGGCGGTCGATTCGCTCGTCGGTGTCGACGGCATTAAAGACAGCAGCGGAGAAACGGAATGGTTGCTCCGCTATCTAGACTGGGTTGAAGGCCGCGATGCGAGTGTCTTGGTCGGAGATGAGCGCTTAACGACGTATAGCGCCTTGGCGGGCGGTCACGGGGCGGTTTCAGGATTATCCACTGCGTACCCAGAACTCATGGTAGACCTGGTGGCAGCGTGTCGTCAAAAGGATTGGGAGAGTGCGATGGGCCTACAGCGTCGGGTTAACCATTACCTTGAAGCATTTAGAGGATTGACGCCACACGGCGCGGGCCAAGCATTGATTGCGGCGATGGTGCAAAACGGCATAGGATAGGGCCAAGGCCGGGCGAGCGCCACCGACCGGCGGTTACGTTGGTCAGCATTTGGGGCGAGAAGTATGGCAACCCCCCTGCGTCTTTGGGCGGACGGCGGAATGCGCATGGGACTGGGTAGATCGGCCGACCGATCGGCGCCACATCGTCTCCGTCGCTGCAGGATCGGTTGGGCCGTGATTCGGAACCGGTTGTCGATCGATCCCGGTGAAAATGGCTGCCTCTTAAGGAGGGCCCTGCGGAGACCGCCCTAAAGAACGTTGCGTGCCCGCGGCAGGGGCTGGGCGGACTGCGGAAAAGGATTCCGTCGTGCCCTACGGCCAGGACAACTCCCCCCTCGGTAATCGCCGCCATGCCGTATCCAGTCTCTACGTGGCGTCTTTCCCCACGCCTACCGGCAACCTTGCTTAGTATGACCCTCGGCCCTTGGGCCAACCCAGGCCATCACCACCTGCCGGGGTGGTTCCGCTGCCTTTTGGAGGCCTGGGTGAATTTCACCGTACCATCACGGACAGCCTGTTCAACTGCCAATGACCATAACGCGCCGCAAGTCCACGCGAAGTCCGATCAAGAAAAGTGGAGATGAGTCAGGCCTATATGGTCGATATGCCTTCAGCTCCCTGGGGTCGAGAAGCCATGAAGACCGGTTGCCCGCGTCGGCCGGCACCCTATTCCCCAACCATGGGGATCCATTTCTAAAGCGGTTCCTGGCACGATTTCCAAAAAGGGTTCACCGGCGCGCAATTCCGTATTGACCAACGGAACAATGCTTGCTATGCTGTTGTTAGCGCTATCTGTTATCGCTAACAGGAGGAAGTCATGGCGCCGACGCGGCGATCCAATGCGACGATGAAGATGGTGGCCGATCGGGCCGGAGTGTCGATGATGACCGTATCTCGTGTCATCAACGAGCGGGCCGGCGTTGCCCAAACCACCCGCCGGCGCGTGGAGGAAGCGATGCGCGAACTCCGTTACCAGCCGCACCCGTTCGCTCAGCAGTTGGCTGGCGGCAACAGCAACATGCTCGGGGTGTTATTGTATGACCACGGCCACGCAATCTCGGGCATGTATACGGACATTCTTCAGGGGCTGCAGCAAGAACTCTCCGACCATGCCCACGATCTCCTTTTTTTCAGCCCGAGGGCAGCCGAGGACTCGCTTCCCCGTATTCTCGATTCTCCCCTGATCGAAGGCCTTATCCTCATGGGCACCTCGCTGACCGGCGAGCACATCACAGCCCTTAGACAGAGCGCGGTGCCGTTTGTCGTGATCGGCCGCCGGGAAGTAGCCGACTACGTTGCCCCCTTTGTAGCGCCCAACTATGCCCGTGCCTTCGAGGCAGCCTTAAGGCAGATGCGAAGGTCGGGAATCAAGCGGGTGGTTTCCATTATCAACGGCTATCCCAATGCGCTCGAGGAGCAAAATACCGCCCAAGCCGCCATCCGGGAGCGCCTGGCGGGCATCGACCGTGCGCGACGCTCGCGGAGCGGGGCGGACGAGCTTTCGGTGTCCTTAGTCTCGAGCGACGCCACGTTTATGGACGGCTATGCGATGGCGGCAGCCTGGTCTCCGATCCCGGAGGGGATCATACTCGATTCCACGGACTTTAGCTTCGGCGTCAGTATGGCCCTGCGCGACCGAAACCTCAAGATCCCGGACGAAGTCACCGTGTACGGCATCGATTACGAAAATCACGTTATCGAACGCGCGGCGCTCGTCTTAAACGCCGCCATCCCTGCTTGGTCCATCCCGTGGGGCCGCATCGCCACCGTGGCCGCCCAGGAATTGTTGGCGGTCATTCAAGCCAAACGGGTACGGCCGCTGGCCCGATATATCGACTTGGAGGCGCGTGTGTTCGCCCCCCCACGCCGCGATCACCGCGGCAGAAAGTGAGGATTGCGTCGTCATAGACCCCACGCCTAAAGGCGGGGGCTTGTAGGGATCTGTCCCTGCAAGTTCCCGGCTTAAGCGGAAAGCCTCTCTTTGGGGGGCGCTATGACCAGCCTTAGCCGTCCCCCTTCGGGGATT
>JAJZZH010000240.1 GCA_021797675.1 Bacillota bacterium
TATTGCCGATGAGACGGGTCGTGGCTGTCGAAAATAACCTCAGGATGGTCGTTTCCTCCGTCCCCTGAGGCCATACCTGACTTATCTGGGGATGTAGTTATACGAATCGTATAACATTCAGTATGGTAAAAAATTTGAACCGAGAGCAGTAGATCAATCTGCGCAAGGGGCAGCCGTCGACCGCGTGTTCGGTTCTTATCGGCGTGAAGACGCATCGGGTGTTGGTGACTGCTCAGGGGGCCTCCGAAGCGATTGCCGAGAAAGTGGTGCGCGAGTTTCCCACCGTCGAGATGGTGAGCCGCGATCGGGGCTCCGCCTACGCCGCCGCGGCAGCGGCCTTGGGGAAACCGCAGGTGGCGGATGGGTTTCATCGGGTTCAGAAGTTGCACCAGGCCGTGAAAGAGTCCCTGGCGCAGTCCCTCGGTTCGGATGTCTTGGTGCGGAAAGGAGCCGGTTGGGTCCCCAAGATGAACGGGGCCGAGAAAGGTAGGCTCGAGCCGGCCCCGCCGGGGAGACCAGCGATCGGGCGGATCCCCTGGGCGTGGTGTCCAGCCCCGCCACCTTGACGGTGGCGGCCTACGAGGCGTATTGCACGAGCACGTTACCGCATCCCTGTCCGCACTGCCATTGCTCCCCCCGGTACGCGGGCGGACACTGGCGATGGATGCTGTGGGCGGTCGGCACTCGCCGCCGCTTCTGGTTACGCCACGTGCGGTGCGAGACCTGCCATACCCTGGAGACGCTTTTCCCCCCGTGGCTCTTGCCCTATGAAGAATGGACGCTCGTGGTCTTGCAGCAGGCCCCGGACGCAGCCTTGGATGCGGGCCGCTCCTTCGCGGGGATCGCGGCCGAGTGGCTCACGGCGGGCCAGCCGGGAGACGGCGCGGCGCCCGGAGTCGGGAGGGATCCGGGCCGCACCGTCCATGCTAAGCGCAAGCCAAGGAGGGATCGGATGCACGTCGCGGAGCCGGTTCGCGATGTCAAACAGGCGGAGGCGGCCCGAGCGGTGAACCTCATGCAGCCGGTGGGCACGGACACCATGCGGAAAACGTTCGGGTATCATGCGTACCACAACGGCACCGATGTCGCCATCATTCATGACATCCTCAATCACAGCAGCCCGCGGATTACGCTGCGCTCCATCGGGATTCCCCGGATGACCGCGATCGGGTGATCTTGTCGTTGGACCTGTGAGGCGCGCTCTGGGGGATCGCTGCGGCGTCAGCCGTGGTTACCGGATGCCTCCTCGACCTTCAATTGGAGATGAATAGAGAATTTCCTCGCCATCGACGAACACGGCGCGGTCGTGCAGGTTCACCGTTGCGCACACGTGGTTTGGCACAATGCGCAATCGCTCGCCAATTTGAAGGCGGACCGGTCGGCCTTGGTGATCTACGAGGACGCCGTGTTCTTCCGTAAGGCGGCGGATCAGGAGATCCGGGCGTCCCTCTATGTAGCCGAATCCGCCGGAGGGCGCGGGATCCAGCGCCAGTGTCTTCGAACCGGCGTCAATCACCGCCCACGCGGGATCGGGTTGCCCGACCACCGTGGTAACGATGGTGGCCGCGCAGTCCTTCCATTCGGCGGCACGGGAGGCCACGGTCACCACGTCGTTGAAAATGTAGGTGCCGGGACGGAGTTCGGTGGCGACGCGCAGGTATTCGGCATAGTGGGCGGGGATAGTGCCCCCTTCGCTGATTATCTCGGGCGCTAAACCGTTTCGGGTCAGATGAGCAGCGATGCGGTCAAGGAGCGCATTTTCATCCCGAATCAGAGTCAGCGCCTCGTCCTCCGTAGGTTGATAGCCGATATGCCCGCCGAAGCAGGTGAGACCTCGGTATCGTACGCGCTCCGAGCCGCGGATGCGTTGAGCCAATTCCGCAATCTCGTCGGGGTTGCGGAGCCCAGCCCGATTTAGGCCCGTGTTCACCTCGATCACCGCCTCGATTTTGCAGCCGGCCTCGGCGGCCGCCCGTTCCAGCAAGTCCAGAGCCGGACGGGAGTCCACACTCACTCGGGGTCTTAATCCTTCGACCAGCAGCTTAGCCAAGCGGATTGCTTTAATGGGGCCAATCAGCGGATAACCGACCGACTGCTGCGCGATCCCCCCGGCCAGCATCACCGCAGCTTCATCGAGCTTGGCCACCATGATCCCCGACGCCCCCAAGCTAATCTGCCGGCGGGCCAGGACCGGCATTTTGTGCGTCTTGCTATGCGGTCGTAACGCTTTGCCGAGCGTGCTGGCTCGATCCTGCATGGTCTTCAGGTTTCGCGTCACCGTGGGTTCATCAATGAGGAGACAGGGTGTGTCAAGAGCCGGGAACACGAGCCTTCACCTTCTTTCCTAATTCTCCAACCCGTATGCGCCTTAACCCGCCGCTTGGCGAGCTCTTTCCCCCAACGTTGCGCCACTCCGACCAAAATTTCGGTCAGGTGCTGCAAACTCGAAATCTTCACGTCGAAACTTAAAATATAGTCTAAATCCCACTGCCCATCCAGCGAGTTAGATCCTGAATCGTCTGACGAATATCGTGACCTTGTTGCTCTGCTTTGAACCTCCGCACCCTAAAGGGCGGAGATTCTGGGGGAACCACCATGGTTGCGTCGCGGGTCGTGAGACCCTGGGAGTGACCCTCCTGACTCGCCACTGCTTATCCCGCCAGCAATTTCCCGGGGTTCAGCCGGACTAC
>JAJZZH010000140.1 GCA_021797675.1 Bacillota bacterium
GATCAAACAGATATTCCCGACAAGCTTTGTCATCCGGAAATTTGTCTTGCCATTCGAGTAATGTCATCCACGGTTTCCTCCACGGCCAGCCTTTAATTACCCTAAATATACCTTACTCTTGGGATACCTCCCTGACTTATCTGGGGATGCATGATCGTGAAACCATCGATGCCTGGCTCGTGGCCGACCACGACGCTCCGCGCAAGCAGCGCCATACCGAGTCCCAAGAATTGGGCAACTGCTGATACCACACTATCCCGCTTCGATCGCAAGCATTGCGGAAAACCGGTTATTCGCGCGTCCTGGTATCGAAAACGTTGGTCTGCTGGAAGGAAGCGCAGTCATCTCAGTCTATGTAGGCCCCGGGCGCCGTCCCGGCTAGATGAACGCCTCCTGGGCAGCGTCCGGGGTCAGGAAAACGAGCCTAACTACGTCGTGACCTCGAAAGCCGAAGCTATTCGACGGCGACCGCCGGCTCCGCCGTTTTCCCCACTTTCGACAAGGCGAAGTACAGCAAACCCGTGAACACGGGAGCCACATAAGCGCTGAGATCGGCTCCTCCGAACCAATGGGTCGACAACGGGCTAATCCATAGGGCAGAGTTCACCGTCCAAAAAGTCACGAAAGCGCCTACGAAAAACGCAATCAGCGCCGCCCAATTCACGCCTCGCTGATACCAGTAGGCACTCTCCGGCGCCATGAGCACCAGACTCTGAGTGTCATAGCGGCCTTTGGCCCGCCAGTGATAGACTAGATAGATGGCTGTCCAAGGGCCGATGACCAAGATGTTCAAGCTCAGGAAATTCTCAAAGAAATTGACAAAGCCCGGAGCCAGAAACAAGGCGTATAACGCAATGAGCGTGCAGATGGCCGCGTCAATCAGCACCGCCGACCAGCGCCGGATGGGAATGCCCATGGACAGAAAGCTCATGCCGGAACTATACGAGTTGAGATAGTTGGCGGTAACGTCTCCCAAAATTACCACCGCGAGAAACGGCACCACACCCCACACCGGCACCGCATGGGCGATGGCCAGCACGGGATTGGCGGCATAGGCGTGGGGGTTAATGAAAGTCCCCAGCAAGATGCCAAAAGCCATGACGACAAAGGAGGCGATCCCGCCGCCCAAAAACGTGTAGCCTACAATGGTCTTAGAAGACGTCTCAGCGGGCAGGTACCGGGAATAGTCGGCCGCAAAGTTGGTCCAACCCCAAACCGTACTGATGAGTCCAATCGACAACGCTAGCAAAAACGTCGGTATCACACCCTGGGCGGCAAGCGATTTGCTCGAGGGCGAAAAGGCCCAGTTCACATGGGACATTACGGCAATTAGCAGCAACGCCCCAGACGCAGCCAAGGCGTACGCCAAATAGCGCTGGATAAAGACGACGGTCGCGTGCCCAAAGAGCGGAACAATATAGGTCAGTAAAATGGCAACCACCAGGGCGACCAGCGTTATTGCCGTTCCGTGGCTGGGCCCGCCCGCGATCTGCGACAAACTCAACAGCGCAAACACCGTTAACACCATCGTAACCGCTTCCCAGCCGACGGCCGACAACCAGCTGAAGAAGGCGGGCACCACATTGCCGCGCACCCCAAACGATGCCCGCGAAATGGTTAAGGTGACCGTGCCGCCTCGCGGTCCCGATGCCGATACCCAGCCCAAAATCGCAAAAGAGAAAGAGCACAGCACGGCCACCGCTAACGATTCGACGATGTTGAGTCCCAGTGCGGTAAACAATTGTCCTATCACCACACCGGTGAAGGTCAGCACGGCCGCAAACCAGACGAAAAACAATTCGCGCGGTTTCCCCCGGCGATAGTTCGGCCGTATGATTCCAATGCCCTCGGTTTCGAGTTGGAACACTTCATTAGACTGTTCCAAGTCGACCTCAGCCTTCATAATCCCATTCCTCCTCCACCAACCCAAAAGCTCCCTAGATAAATGCGTAGCAGATACCTTTATCTTACAAAAAACTCCGGTTCGAGAACAGATATCTTCCGAAAATTCATAGCCAAAAATCTCTAAAACATTCGGATCAAGACTCGATTAGAACCCATAAACCCAAAATGAGCCGCTCCCTCGAGGGGAACGGCTCATCAAAGCATTGCGGATTATCCGATAGAATTCCCCGATTCCGGATCAAATCCGTGGATACGATTGCCGTCAAGCGCACAGCTCACCGTATCGCCGAGTTGGCCATGCCAGTCGTTGCTGGTCCGAGCGATAACCGTGTCGTCGCCGATGGCCAGGTAAACCATGTTTTCGTGGCCCATAGGCTCGATGACGCGTACGGTGGCTTTGAGAACTTGGTCGGGATGGCGCTCCACAAACTCCGGTTCCAGGTGCACGTCTTCGGGCCGCGCCCCGATGGTAAGGCCGCGACCGCTCAGCGACTTGGTGCCTGCGCGCACGGGGTCGGTCAAAGTGATCGTCTGCGCATAGGTGGTGAATTTCACCTCGCTGCCGGACTGCTCAATTTCGCCCTTCATCAAATTCATCGCCGGTGTGCCAACAAACGTCGCCACATATTGATTGGCTGGCCGGTTATAGATGTTCTCCGGCGTGTCGACCTGCTGCACGATCCCTTGGCTCATGACGACAATCCGGTCTCCCATGGTCATCGCCTCGGTTTGGTCGTGGGTCACGTATAAGATGGTGGCACCCAGGCGCTGATGCAATCGCTTCAGCTCGACGCGGGTTTGGGTCCGTAATTTGGCATCCAGGTTGGACAATGGCTCATCCATCAAGAATGCCTTCGGCTCGCGCACGATGGCTCGTCCCAAGGCTACGCGCTGACGCTGCCCACCAGAGAGTTCCTTGGGCTTACGGGTTAATAGACTGCCCAAGCCCAAAATCTCGGCTGCCTCTTTAACTCGTCGCTCGATTTCCGCCCGAGGAACCTTGCGCAGTTTAAGACCGAAAGCCATGTTTTCATACACCGTCATGTGCGGGTACAGCGCATAGTTCTGAAACACCATGGCGATATCCCGATCCTTGGGTGCTACTTGGCTAACTTCGCGCTCTCCGATGTAGATTGACCCCTCGGTCAACTCCTCCAAGCCAGCTACCATGCGCAGCGTGGTCGTCTTTCCACAGCCCGACGGTCCCAGCAAAATCAAAAATTCTTGGTCCGAGACGTCCAAATTCACGTCGCTGACGGCTTCAACGTTGCCAAACTTTTTGTAGACGTGTTCCAGTCGCACACTTGCCATCGAAGTCTTCCGCTCCTTCTCGTAGTTAGAACCTGTCGTTTGGAAACCCACAGGATACATTCCCCATCCATGGTCAAAATCCCTGCCGGATTGCGCTACCTTTTCGAGAATTCTCAGCCGGCGTCCCGATATGCCTCCAGGCTCTGCCAAAACCACTCCAAGAACCATTCCTCGTCGAATCCCACCGCAAATTCTACCGGGGCCCGTCCTCCCGCGGCCGACAAGCGTACGACGGCTCCTCGCCGCTCACCGTCACGGACCACTCCGAGCGGAAGCAACTGCCAGCTAAAGCGTTCGGGATGCGCCGCGGCGGCAACCGCCAGCACGTCGTGCAGATGGACCTGGTCCTGGGCCTGATCGTAACGGGCGATGGCTTCGCCGTAAAATGTGAGCCAGCCCCGCAGCATTTCCCCCACCCGTCCGTAGCTCGCCAAGCGCGGCAAATCCCCGATCGCAATTCCCCGCCGAGTTGTGACGTCTAATCCGACCACTCGCACCGGCCATCCCGAGGCCAAGACGAAATCCGCCGCGTCGGGATCACAGTAAAAGTTAAATTCCGCCGCCGGGGTAACATTGCCCCCGACCAATGAGCCGCCCATCACGGTGATGGCAGCCACCCGTTGACGAAGGTCGGCATCTGCGCATCCCGCCAAAAAACGCGCCACATTGGTCAGCGGGCCGGTTGCAACCCAAACCTGGTTCCCCTCCGATTCGTGTCGGAGGGCGTTCCCCATCCACTGCCAGGCCGAAATCGGAGCGTCTTTGGTCCCGTCAGAAGCATCCGGGCCATCCGGCAGCACGTATCCCTCGAGCCCACTCTCGCCATGAATATGGGGCGCGGTAACCAGGGGGTGAAACAATGGCTTCTCCGCCCCCGCCACCACAGGCAGGTCCGACCGTCCGAACGCCCGCAGCAGACGGCGGGCGTTGCGAAACGTCTGCGGGCCTTGTACGTTGCCGGCCACCGTGGTTAGCCCCGCTACCGGTCCCCGCGCCAACGCCACCGCCAACGCCACGGCATCGTCGATGCCAGGGTCCATATCCAAATACCAGCGCATGCTACCGCTCCCTTTCCCTCTCCTTTTCCATCGGCCGCTGTTGATTCGCGTACTTGCGCACGGCGTCCCAATAGGGAAACGACGGCTGAGCGCCGGAAGCGGTGGTGGAGATCCCTGCCGCTAAATTAGCCCAGCCCATCGCCTCGGCCAGCGCATCCCCCGCGTCAAGCCGGGCTGCCAATGAGCCCGCAAACACGTCTCCCGCACCGACCGTGTCGACCGCCTTGACGGAAATCGCCGGCAGGTAAAACACTCCGTGCAGGGTGGCCCAGACCACGCCCTCCCCGCCCAGCTTGATGACCGCGACTTCCGGACCCTCCGCCTTCAGCTGGCGCGCCATCGCCTTGGCCGTACGTACGTCCTCAATCCGCACGCCCAACAGACTTTCTGCTTCGCCTTGATTGGGAACCACGATATCCGCCCCCAGGAGACCTGGCACCGGTCGGGGCAGGGCCGGAGCCGGGTCCCAGATGACCTTCGCCTGGTGGCGATGGGCGACCTGGATCGCGCGTTCAACGGTGCCCAGGGGAATTTCGTTCTGCAAGACGACATAGTCGCCCCGCTGCACCACGTGGTCCAGGCTGGCCAAGGCGGAATCGCCGGTGGCGCGATTGGCGCCCTCGGCGACGGTAATCGCATTTTGTCCGCGAGGGTCTACCGCAATCATCGCGATCCCGGTAGGCAGCGCGCGCTCCGTTTGCAAATATGCGAGGTTTACGCCATCCCGACGCAGTTCCGTCACCGCTTGGCGAGCAAAGGCATCGTTGCCCACGGTTCCCATGAAAATCGTCGAGGCCCCCATGCGGCGGGCGGCCAGCGCCTGATTGGCGCCTTTCCCGCCGGGACTGACGCTGAGTTCGTGTGCGAGACGGGTATCGCCTGGACCGGGAATCTGGTCCACCCGGGCAACCAGGTCCAGGTTGATGCTCCCGAGTACGATAACTGCCATGCGTTTTCGTCCTTTCGTTTTCTCCCGATTTTTTCTCGGCCAATTTCGTCGATGCTTGGTTGTCTTGCTAGCATCGTGGCATGCTATCATAATCTTGTAAAACGCTCCAAGCAGGAGGCGCCTTGTGAACCTAGAAGCGTGGATCAAAAAATTCCCAGGCCGGTACGGCATTTATGCTAAAGATCTAACCACCAACGTGGTCGTAGCCCATCAGGAACGGGACTCTTTTCCGTCCGCCAGCACCATCAAAGTGCCCATCATGGCCGAAGTGTATCGCCGGTTCGAAGAGGAACACACATCGCTCGACCAGATGTTGGTCATGCGGCGGGAAGACCAAGTGGGCGGCTCGGGCGTGTTGCAAGACTTGGCGCCGGGGACCAGCTTCACCGTGCGCAATTTAACCACCCTGATGATTACCGTGTCAGACAATACGGCAACCAACCTGCTCATCGACTACTTGGGCCTTGATGCCATCAATCAAATGATAAAACGGCTGGAAATGCAAGACACCGAGTTGGTGCGCCGATTGCAACGCCTGCCCGCGCAACGCTCCGACGCCGTCAACCGGACAACCGCTTACGACCTGAGCCTGTTGATGGAGAAGCTGGCCCGTGGCCAATGCGTATCGGCAGTGGCCTCCGAACACATGGTAGCCACGCTGTCACGCTGCCAGGGGATGCTCGGCATTGCGCCTAACCCCCACCCGTCGCGTTTCGTGGGCCAAAATCCGGCCGTGACCGTCGCCCATAAGACGGGTTCGCTGGATCAGGCTTGCCACGATACCGGCATCGTCCACTTCCTCGGCGGTCGCAGTTATGTCGCCACGATTCTGAGCCAAGGCGCGCCCTACGACCAATTAGCCCGCGCAGTGCGGCAGATCGGGCGAAACTTTCCCCGCTGGCTGCGCTAGCCGGATGAGAGGCTGCCCGCGAATCGCGGTCCTTCACCGTTTGCCTTGGGTTTGCTAAATTGCTCATACAATACTAACCCGAGCAATTTAGCACCCATGGTCGAAGCCGCCAAGTTTCTTGGTGGAGCCCCCCTCCACGGTTGGCAACCAGCGGGGCGGTGGTTGCCGGATGAACGGGCGCCCGGGGGTCCACGGCCAAGGATACAGCCAACGCTTTCCGGGCCGGTCGCCAACCGCTCATGTCCCGCCACGACCAGAAAGCGGATCGGGAACGGAAGGGCCGGAGGCTGGAGATGTTCGGTTCCGATAATGACTGGACGTTCGCAATCATTTCGGACCTCAGGTCGGCGATGACTTTCCACCAGCGTGGTCGTCGGAATCTCCTGGCACGCATGGTGGTCGTGGATGTGAACCGCCCGATGCTCACCCCTAAGAGATCGGGGGCTGCGTTTCGGCGCGGAGCGGGGGTTCGCCATCAGTGAGATGAAGGACATCGCGATCGTCATCATCAACCAAGGCGAAACGCCAACGTTCGAAGGGGAACGGGCCCAGGACGCCTCACCGTTTTTTCGGCGAGGATCTACGCCCGCCGGAGCCCCCAAAACGAGCAACAGCTGGAAAACCAGCCTTCGTCATACCCAAAAGCAGGATGGGATTAGGCCGCAGGCGCTAGCCATCGAGAGATTCTTGGTGTTGCGTGAGCGCAATGCCAGCCATGTATTTCACTCCGAACTGTCCGCCAGAGTACGAATCACCCCCTTCGCTTACTATGTCCCTTTAACGCATAATTTGCGGCTGAGGTGCCGCGCCACCAAGCCAGCGGTCGCAAACACCCATCGGATTTGTGCACCCGTGACGTCATTGGGAATCCGGGTTGAGACGATGAAAGGGACTCGGCCACCGACTCTCCCGTGGGAGCTGGCGGGGAAGCGCGATGCGTCCTCAGATACGGCCCTTTCGGCCGCAGATGTGTCTCGCGCACTTGGGAAATGCTTGCGCTCACCTAGCTAGCGGCACCAAGCGACCGCCTCGTGAGTTCGCGGCCAGGTCGACGCCCTTGCCCGTTTTGGCAGCGGGCAGCGAGGCGTGGAGAGTAACCAAGGCTCTTCTATAGTTCTATTGAATTTCATCGAGGGTTTTCTCAAAGGATGGCGCGAAGGTGTCCAAAAAGTAGTCGACTTCCGGCATCCTCATCCCTCGTAAGGTTTTCCTGTACTGATCTCTCGCAACGGCAAACTCGCGATTTCCGGTTAAAACTTCAAACGTGCATTTTAAATAGGCGTCCAGGCGATCGGCAGCCTTAACCCACGGTAATGTCTGTTCCTCGTTCTCGCATAACAAGGGTACATAGGCCGTTTGCAGCGCCGGTGGAATCATGGAGAGCAGTCGTTCCCCAGCTAGTTTTTCGATCTCTCTGAAATTCTTAAGGATCAATGCATTGTGGTGTTTTACCGGCGTGGGAATGTCCCCGATCATAACTTCCGTGGCATCGTGGAACAGAGCGTCACATACTATCTGGCCCGTGGCAACCTCCTTATGAAAAACATGCTGGGCGATCATACACAGGGTATGCACTATTAAGGCAACGTGAAAGGAATGTTCTGCGACATTTTCCCGGTAAGTATTCCGCATCAAGCTCCAGCGTTCGATGTATTGTAAACGATACATATAAGCCAGAAAATGACTGCCCACCGCGTTTCCTCCCTATTTTCTGCGTATTCTGGTAAAACCGGCCACGGAGGCCGGTGATTACCGCCTCCAATCGTAGCGATAGTAAGGTGGATGAGCGAGGACACACCAAACCGCCAACCCAAGCGAAAGCCTGTGGAACAAGGATATCCTAGCGAAACCGGCTCATGCCCCCATGGGCAACTTTGACAGCGCTATTCTTCAATCGGAGGTGCCCGAAATCCCTCCCCCAAGACATCGTGAACCTTGGCGACGACGATAAAAGCCTTCGGATCCACCTGGTAGACGAGGGCTTTCAGACGCGTCACTTCTGGGCGCGTTACCACCACGTACAGGATATCACGGCGTTTTCCCGTGTATTGGCCATAGCCATCCATCCGCGTCACCCCCCGGCCCAGGTCGGCAAGAATCCTCCCGCCGACGATGTCCGCGTGTTCCGTGATAATCGTGAAGGCGCGGGCAAACTCAATACCTTCCTGGACCACGTCAATGGCCCGGCTGGAAATGAATAGCGCGATGAGCGAATACATGGCCCGCGCCGGGCTGAACATGAGGCCAAAGCCGGAAATAATGAAAAAATCCATCGCGATCATGCCTTGGCCCATACTGACCGGCAGGACATGGCTCAAGAATCGGGCGACGACGTCGGTTCCCCCCGTCGTGCCCTTCGAGCGAAACACGAGCCCGAGTCCCACCCCTGACAGCAACCCGCCGTACACGGTGGCCAATAATACGTTATGGGTGAACGGTTTAACCTGGAGAATAGCCACAAACCCGGAGAGCATGATGGTGCCGAACAGCGTCCGCATTCCCACCCGGCCTCCCCAAAGACGGTGGGACAGCCAAAGCAAGGGGAGATTGAAGGCAATTAAAGTAACCCATACCGGAAGGTGAATCAAATAGAGCAGGATAATGCCGAGCCCGGAAACGCCGCCGTCGGAGATGCGATTCGGCACATAGAAGCCATCGATGCCGAGCGCGGTAACCGCGGTTCCCAAGGTGATGATCAGATAGTCCCATCCATTTTTCTTGAGCCATTTTCGCGTTATTCGCAACGGCTGTCCTGCCCCTTCGCCCGAACCGTCCCGGACCCGCTGGGACGGCTTCCTACCGCCTTATCCGCCGACCACCCGCACCCTAATCCGATTGTGCACCAGTGACAGGCTGACCATCCGGAGCGCCATGGGCAACCGCATCTGCGACATGGCGAACAGACTCAGCATCACCGTTCCTGGGAGCTGGCGACCGTTCACGGAGCGCGGATAAAACAGAACCCGACCGCCCTGGCCGGGAACCAACCGCAACCCGCCGCGCACATCCACGGGGAGCCGTCGGCCGTCTAGTCGCAGGACTCCGCTGACCGCCAGCTCGCGGTTGGCAATACGCACCCGCGTGCCCTGCATAATGCCCGTCTGATCGAAGAGCCCCGCCAAGGCCGAGCCCCCCATCACCACCGATCCGGTGACGGTTCCCGCCCGTACAACCCGAAAGCCGAAAGGCGACCGTCGCGTCAACCTAATCTGGCCTTTGGTCCAGCGCACGCTGATCGCATCGACCAACACGCCCGCCACCCGCACATTGTGCGCTCGCAACTCCATCGCCTGAAATCTTCCCGAGGCCATTTGCCAAAATGGAATGGCGGTCACCTGGACCATGGGCGGCGGTCCCGGCATCAAGTCGGTCAGCCTGCCCTGGATGGTCCGATCCGCCACGATCGGAATCCACCACTGCGCCCCCACCAGCGCGATGACTGCCAGCATGGCCGCGATGAGGAGTCGATTCACCGCTCCTCGGTCTCAAAGCTCAGGGTGCCTCGGGCCTCGGCTTGCAAGA
This sequence comes from Bacillota bacterium, assembly GCA_021797675.1. Lineage (GTDB taxonomy): Bacteria > Bacillota > Sulfobacillia > Sulfobacillales > Sulfobacillaceae > JAJZXC01. The sequence goes on from JAJZZH010000140.1 coordinate 9,656, forward strand.
AGGCCTCGATGAATCCGTCCAGCTCGCCGTCCATCACCGCGGTCACGTTACTCACCTGATAGCGGGTGCGGTGGTCGCGGACGCTGGTGTAGGGCTGAAACACATACGAGCGGATTTGTGAGCCCCACCCAATATCCAGTTGGACTCCCCGAACCTCAGCCATTTTGGCCTCCCATTCCCGCTCGCGGATCTCAGCCAATTTACCCCGCAACAACCGCATGGCGGTTTCGCGATTCGCATGCTGTGACCGTTCAGACTGACAGGTCACCACCGTGCCGGTCGGCAAGTGCGTAATCCGAACCGCCGAATCCGTCTTATTGATATGCTGACCGCCGGCGCCGGAGGCCCGAAAGGTATCGATCCGCAGATCCTCCGGGCGAATGACGATGCTGTCGTCCATTTCCAGGTCTGGGATGACTTCTGCGGAGGCGAAGGACGTATGACGTCGTCCCGAGGCGTCAAATGGCGAAATCCGGACCAACCGATGAATCCCGCGCTCAGCCCGCAGAAACCCAAAGGCGTTGGTTCCCTGCACCTCGACGCTCACACTCTTGAGGCCAGCCTCTTCCCCCGGCAACTGGTCCAATATTCGGGTGGTGAATCCCTTGCGCTCCGCCCAGCGCAAATACATCCGCAACAACATTTCCGCCCAATCCTGGGCTTCGGTGCCTCCTGCCCCGGCGTGCAAGGTAAGAATCGCGTCTTCGCCATCGTAGGGGCCACGCAAAATCAACGTCAATTCTAACCCGCGAAGATCGCGCAGTAGGCTCTGACCATCCTCCAACAAGCTTTTCTGCAACGCTTCCTCGGACCCGGCCTCGGACTCGGAACGGGCAAGCGCCCACAATTCGCGCCAGTCGCCGACAGCACTCTCAATACGCGAAAAGTCGTCGAGCGGCCCGCGCAATACCCCCAGTTGCTTGGTCAGGTGGCGAGCCCGCTCCGGATGGTTCCAAAAATCCGGAGCGGCCATGGCCTGCTCTAGGCGGGCCGCTTCTTCCTGCCGGCGTAGCGGGTCAAAGAGACCCCCTGACGCGATCTAACGCCGATCGCAACGCTTCATCCACGAGGCTAATGTCGTCCTGAATCATGATCAACCGGCTCCTTTTAGGCTATAACTTTCCGTGGCAACGCGCTGATCGCTTCACCCCCTGGGCTTATGGGGTCTCAGCGTCAGGGCGCCCGCCCTGAATCACCTGAAACGCAGGGCGCTGCCGCTCGTCATCCGGTTCCGGAGCCTCTTCGATCACGTGTGCCACCGGACCGAAGGCTTCCGGCGCCGTCCCTTCCGTCTCCATTTCCATGTGGAACAAGATCCGGACGACCTCTTCGCGAATGGCGGCCATCATTTCCTGGTACATATCGTAGGCCTCGCGCTTGTATTCGACCAAGGGGTCGCGCTGACCATACGCCCTGAGGCCCACGCCTTCCCGCAGATTATCCATCGCATCCAAGTGGTCCATCCACTTGGTGTCCACGACCCGCAAGAGCACCATTCGCTCGAGCTCTCGCATGGCTTCTTCGCCAAATTGCTCCTCTTTGGCGCGGTACGCCTTTTCTGCTTCGTCCCTGAGCGCGTCGACGACCTCCTCGCGGCTCATGCCCTCGAGGTCTTCCACCGTAAGCACGCCGCGCGGCAAAAACATGTCTTCGAGGAGTTCCAACAGCGGCTTCAAATCCCATTCGTCGCGGTGCAGGTTGGCGGGACAATGGACGGTGACGGCGTCGTCAATGACCCCGTCCAAGAGATTCATGGCATCCTCGCGCAATGACGGTTTGGAGAGAATCTCCCGGCGTTGCTTATAGATCACCTCGCGTTGCAGATTCATCACGTCGTCATACTGCAACACTTGCTTGCGGGCGTCGAAGTTTCGTGCCTCAACCTTCTTTTGCGCCGATTCAATGGCCCGCGTCAAGACCGGCGATTCAATCGGGTCATCTTCGTCAACCCCCAGCCGGTCCATCAACGAGGAGAGCGTGTTCGCCGCGAAGAGGCGAAGAAAGTCGTCCTCCAGGGAAAGATAAAAACGTGACGAACCCGGATCGCCCTGCCGGCCCGAACGCCCGCGCAACTGGTTATCTATGCGGCGGGCCTCATGGCGTTCGGTGCCGATGATGTGAAGCCCCCCCATGCCCACCACGCCTTCCCCCAACACGATGTCGGTCCCTCGACCTGCCATGTTGGTGGCGATGGTCACCGTGCCTGGCTCGCCCGCGTGCGCGATAATCTCCGCCTCTTGTTCGTGATATTTGGCGTTGAGCACGTTGTGCGGCACCTCACGCTGTTTGAGCATCTCGCTTAAGCGCTCGGACTTTTCAATCGAGACCGTCCCCACCAACACCGGCCGCCGCTTCGCGTACAATTCCTCGATCTCCCGCACCACCGCCCGAAACTTGGCTGCCTCGGTTTTGTAGACGATGTCCGGAAAGTCCTTGCGGATCATGGGGCGGTTGGTGGGCACTACAATCACGTCGAGGCCGTAAATCTTGCGGAATTCCTCTTCTTCGGTGACCGCCGTCCCCGTCATCCCAGCCAGCTTGCTGTACATTCGGAAATAGTTTTGAAAGGTGATCGTGGCCAGGGTTTGGGTTTCATCGGCGATGGTGACCCGCTCCTTCGCCTCGATCGCCTGATGCAGGCCGTCGGAGTATCGGCGGCCAAACATGAGCCGACCCGTGAATTCGTCGACGATGATCACTTCGCCGTCCTTGACCACATAATCGCGGTCGCGTTTCATCAACGCCTTGGCCTTTAGCGCCTGATTCAGATAATGAGAGAGATCGAGGTGGGCGTCATCGTATAGATTAGGCACCCCCAGCATCCGTTCGGCCTTGGCCACGCCTCGTTCGGTAGGGCTAACCGCCTTCATCTTCTCGTCGACGCTATAGTCAACCTCGTCCTTGAGGTTGTTGGCAATCCGGGCAAACGTGTAGTAGAGTTCGGTGGGTCGATCCGCCTGGCCGGAGATAATCAGCGGGGTGCGCGCCTCGTCGATGAGAATCGAGTCCACCTCGTCGACAATGGCATAATAGAGCCCGCGCTGGACCATTTCATCGAGCGTGTTGACCATGTTGTCCCGCAAATAGTCGAACCCAAACTCGTTGTTGGTGCCGTAGGTAATATCCGCGGCATATGCCTCGCGTCGGGCGTCCGACTCCATGTCATGCTGAATGAGCCCGACCGTCAAGCCCATAAACTGGTAGATTTTGCCCATCCAGGCCGCGTCGCGTCGTGCCAGGTAATCGTTTACGGTCACCAAATGGACCCCTTTTTGGGGCAAGGCATTCAAATACACCGCCAGGGTGGCGACTAAGGTCTTCCCTTCTCCGGTCCGCATCTCCGCGATTCGCCCGTCGTGCAGCGCCATCCCGCCGATGAGCTGCACATCAAAATGCCGCATTTGCAAAACGCGGGTCGAAGCCTCCCGCACCGCGGCAAATGCTTCCGGCAACAAATCATCCAGCGTCTCTCCGTTTTCCAGCCGGGAACGGAATTCAACCGTCTTGGCTTGCAGCGCTTGGTCACTCAGGGCCTTCATATCAGGCTCCAACCGGTTAATCTCCGCCACCACGCTGCGATAGCGGCGCACTTCCCGTTCACTAAACCGGTTGACCCAGCCCGACAACATCTTCAGCACTCAGGCCGCCTCCATTCGATACGTTCACAACGAAAAAGGAACCGGGATGCGGTCCCTTTCCTTCCACTCTTATCTGAAATTCTAACATGCCTTGGGCCCACCTTCAACCGCGGCGACGCACCCGCCGATGGCCGCGATTAAATCGCGAGAATGCGAACTTCCTCCCCTCCGTCTCGGCCAAATTGTAGTCCTTCACCATATCGCCAAAGGCGGCCACTACCACGGGGTCGAGTTGGCTACCGGCAACCCGCTGAATTTCTTCCACCGCGCACTCATGGCTCATGGCGGCACGGTAGGGACGATTACTGGTCATCGCGTCATACGTGTCGACCACCGAGATGATGCGCGTTTCCAGCGGGATATCCTGACCACGAAGCCGATACGGGTATCCGTTGCCGTCCCAGCGCTCATGATGGTAGGCTGCTCCGAATTTGACGCAGCCAACGAGCTCGAGGGTGTCCAAGAGGTCGCCGCCCATCACCGGATGGCGCTGCACCGACAAAATCTCCTGCGGGGTAAGCCCCGCCGGTTTGTTTAAAATGGCATCGGGCACGTGGACCTTGCCGATGTCGTGCAGGCGTCCCGCCTCGCCAATCAATTCCACACGGTCTTCGGACAGCCCCATGTGGCGGGCCAACATGGCAGCATAGTGGCCGACCCGCAAAGAATGCCCGTAGGTATACGGATCCTTGGCCTCAAGACCGGCCAAGAGCGCCTGCATGCTGAGTTGGTACATGCGCCGCACCCTTAGCAAGAGCACGTAGATCCACCGTGACAGGGCGAGCGGAATCATGAGCAAGAGCTCAGGCCAGGCACCCGCCAGGCGATAGACCACGGTCATCATATAGACCAAAGGCACGGTCACGAAAAAATTCACCGTCATCCACGACATGTGGCCGCGCCAGACCTTGTAAAGGTTTTGGTGCTGGCGAAGGCCAATCGCCGCCGCCACCAACACCATATTGGCCAAAAACGCGATAAAACACGCGGCAAGCACCAACCAGATAGTCTGTCCGTAGGAAAAGCTCCGGGGGGAGCCGCCAAATGCCTCAAACACGGCGCCCGCCGCCCACCCCACCAGTCCCGCCTGGGCCCGGTTGAAGAGCACCGACGGCCAGCGGATCTTCCCCGTCAACGTCCGCTGATTGATGCTGCCGATGGCGCTAATCCAGAGACCGGCGCTCGGGCCCAAGATGATGCCGGCCGCGGCCATCACGGGCATCCCCACGCTCACGCTGGCGTTGCCGCGGGGCAGTTGCACCGGAAAAAAGGTGGCCGCCCACACCGCCCCCAAAAAGATTAAATCGTCCCAACGAACCCAAGCAAGACCTCCGAGCACACTGCGGCTCATCAGCAAGAGCGCCGCCCCGCCGACGATCGCCATAAAGGCGACCATGCGCTTGGGATACACGGTAGTCCCATCCTTTCTACGCCGGTGATGCATCATTTGACTCCTACCCTTAAATTCATCAAAACAACTAATCGGCCGCACCAGCAATGGGAACGGGTCTTACTCGAGCTCGATAAAGTTCCCGACGATCACGGCGTCTAAAATTCGGCGCAACAGACCCTTCATGATTTGGCAATCCTCCACTCGGATTGCCTGCGGGGCTTCTCGCTCAAAGCCTCCGCCGATGGTTCGCTGTCAGTTGCGGTGCGGCCGAAGCTTTGGGATGATTGGACTGCGTGGGCGGAGCTCCGGAATATAGCATGACCCGCCGATTGACGGCATCCAGAGTCGCCCGCACGACGGTCTCCTCCAACACGCCGTGCATGACTGCGCTGCCGGTTAACACCTCCTCGCTGCCGTAGCGCACCATGACCAGGGCCACCGATCGGTCCGCCTGTTCTACCAGCTTGGCGTCCAGGGCGACCACCCAGGGACCGCCCACCGCCTGGTTGACGGCGGCGATGGTGGCCTCCGCCATCACCGTGAGCGGAGCCGGTCCGTGCACTTTGCCTTCGAATTGGAGGCCGCCCCAGCCCAACCGGCACCTGCCCTCAAGGCCCAGTGCCGAGCGCACTAACGCATAGCCTACGATGCGAAGCCGGTAGCGTCCTGCCCCGGCGTCTTCGCTTTCCTGCATCTGCACGACGGTCACCATTGCCGGCTCGATCTCTTTCCAGCCGAAGTTTCGTAAGAGCGAAACGATCTGGCGCACCAGCTGGCGCGGGGTCGCCGTCGAACGGGCCACCACGTGCACGCGGGTACGCTCCGGTCCCTGATCATAGACGTGTGCGGTTACCACCCCCGGCATTCGCGAGACGATTTCCTCATATTTATGGAATGAAGCCACCGTCCCACCCACTCTCACCCTGAATTGGCACTGCTACACGCTACTTAGTGAGTTCGACAGTCTTCCCCAATTTCCTCCCCCCCAGGCAAGTCATGTAAATTTTTCGTGCGATCTTTATCGCCGACTTTCTGGTGGGATTGTCGGATGCGGCCTACGACGCCATGCCTTCTGGGCTTCGGCTCGCGCAAAAGGAGCGACCCGGTGGCCGCTCCTTTACATCTTTCGTCATGAAACGACCACGCTGCTCTTGCCGTCAGCGGGGTTCTAGCAATCCGTAGCTGCCGTCGTGCCGCCGATAGAGGACATTCGTCGCATCGGTTTCCGCATTGCTGAAAACAAAGAAATCGTGTCCCAACAAATCCATTTGCAGTAAGGCCTCGTCGAGCGTCATCGGTTTGCGGGGAAACGTCTTCTTGCGCACGAGGTCGGCGGCACTGGGGGGCTCGCCGGGTGCATCCTCCGTTCGGTCGTCTACGCGCGCCAAGTGCCAGTTGTGCATACGCGTCTTGAACTTGTTAAACTGGCGTTCAAGCTTGTCGACCACGCGATCAACCGAGGTGTACATATCGGGAGTCGACTCTTCGCCGCGAAGCAGCATTCCGCCCTCCAAGGGAACCGTAACCTCCACAATCTGCCGGTCCTTTTCAACGCTCAACACCGCTGTCGTCACCACGCTTTGATGATCGACCAACCGGTTCAGCTTGGACAATTTCCGGGTCACATGGTCACGCAGGGCTGGGGTTACCTCGACGTTCTTGCCACGAACGACAATGTCCATCATCAATTGCGGCGGGAACTCCGGCCTCGGGGCCAGAGCTGAAACCGCCTCCCTCCTTCCTTGTTGGCGCTTGCTTCGCTGCTGGTTTCGTTGGTTGCTGAGGGGCGGTTTGGTTGCCTCAAGGCCTTCGGATGGGATCTTGACCCGGTGCAGGGGGTCGGCTTCTTGCGCTTGATTCGCCCATCAGAATGAAACGCCGCATTATCGAGAGCGGTCGGCGTGAGTTCTGAACCGACCCTCCACTTTTGGCCGCCCGCCGTGCTTGCGTGTCGTCCGCCCCCATAGCCTTCAATCCCTCCCCCAATGTGGGTATCGTGTCCTGGTTGTCCCTCTTCTTTTGGTCCGGCAGCAACCCTCGACGGGCATTGCTATAAGCCGGGTTCGGCGTTCCGGGCCAGCAAGACTGCATCGTTGGGCGAAGGTCAGGCAACGTCCACGCTGGAGAAGTGGTGAATGTGGTTTCCAGGTCTTAACCACCCTCTCCCGGCTTTTTCATTACAACTTCATTTTCATTATACACCCGACGATCGTCGGTTAAGATCGCCTTACGGAGAATTTCGGGACGCCAAGTGCCGACGCGGATGACAAAAAGTGGGGGGGCGACCAAAAAAAAGAACCGGTACATGACCGGTTCTTTGGGTAGTCGGATGGTTGGTGCGAATTAGAGTCGGACTACATTTGCGGCTTGCGGACCGCGGTCTCCCTCAACCACATCAAATTCGACACGCTCACCTTCGTTGAGCGTACGGAAACCTTCACCATTAATGGCGCTGTAATGCACGAATACGTCGCCGCCGTCTTCCCGCTCGAGGAATCCGTAACCCTTTTCCGCACTAAACCACTTGACTCTTCCGGTCATGCTCAAATATATCCCCCTTCGTAAAGCATCCCACGTTCTGGGATTGCCAAAGACAATATACGCCTATGCGTCGCAAAAGTCAAACACTAGGCGTGAATCCGCTAAGATTTTCGCGTTCTCCATTGTGGATATTGGGGATAAGTCTGTTAATAAAGGATGCACAAGGCTTGCCGATGGGGATAGGTTCGCTCCTGGCCCTTTTTCTTCCCCTCGCGGTCTGCTCATCCAGGGTGCGCCCAACCCCACCGCGCACCACGGTTGGTTCCATCATTTCGTCACCAAATGCCCGCGAGAAGCCCCGGGCTGTAGCCCTGGGGAGGAAAGTGGGTTTTTGCTCATAGGCCCATCCTCCGTTGCGTTGCAGGATCCGACAGGGTTTGTACGCAATGCCCTGGGCCACCCGCCGTCCATCGGTCGTGATGTCGACGCGGCCGCTCGATCGCACCAAGACACGATCGGTATGGCTTCCCGCGTACTTCCCTGTGGGCACCACGGCTCGGACCAGATCCCCCGTTTGAACCCCCAAGGAACCCTGCTGGCGTGCGCGATGTCGGATCGGAAACCCATACGCATCCGGGCCGCACAGCTGTCGGGCACCCCGTCCCTTCGCGGTCCACCTCTGCACCTGAGCCGGGAGATGGGTGAAGTGCGCCGGCGTGCTTTCCCCGACGCGTAGCGCGTCGAAGTAGTGCTCCTTGGGAAAACCGTGCTCAAGGCGTTGCGGCTTGGTACATCCACCCGACCCGCCCTCGATGGGCAGTCCGATCGCCTTGAGTTGTTCGTATAACCGCCAGCGGGGGGTGTTCATCATGGCCGCGTCGCGGAGAGGCTTTTGGGCTTGGGCTTGGATGTCAGGATACCCGAATTCCGTAGCGGTCCGCGGGCCTGCGCTTTTGGATCTGGACCCACGCATGCAGCGTCTGATCCACCCGGGCTGCCAACGAGGGCGGCAACCATCCCGCTTTCCGCTTGCGGTTTGGAAACCGGGGCGGACGGTAGCGCGTCTTCCGATGCCGCAGCCCTCGGCGCAGAGCACGCCGGGCATCCAAGCGAGGCTTGATGGTGGCTTTCCCGAAGCAGAGCTCCTTCGGACCTTTGGCCCTCTCCAGTCCCCGGTCGTCGGGCTTCCGGGGTCGAACTGGATCCGCAAGGGCTGGAAGGCCGAGTCCTTCGCCGCGCGGTCCTGCAGGCGAATCGTAAACGGAGCCCAGGTGGGAATGACCGCCCGACCGCGTTCGAGCAATTGGCGGATGCGCTTTTCGGCACACGGCATGAAGGGGTTCTTATGAGCGTCTAAGACAAAGACCATATATCTCCTTTCGGAGCCCCGTAAGGGGCTGGTAACGGATTCGTAGGAATCGCTCTCCTCGCC
>JAJZZH010000187.1 GCA_021797675.1 Bacillota bacterium
GGTGCAATTGTTTGACGCGGGGGTGGTGCAATTGTTTGACACGGGGGTGGTGCAATTACGTGACGTTTTTAGAGGTCAGACGGTAAAATTGTTTGACGTTCGACAGCCAGGACCGCCATTCTAAATTAGTCCATTCTGTCCCAACGACGTTGCAAGATGGATCGGAACGTAAGGACGCTTCATTATTCGGCAAGACCATGGAGGCTAAAGTGCAATCCACGAGATACCATTCAATACACAACGCCAAGGTCCGAGCCTGGCCATAACAGAAAGTGCGTAAGAGCCGCATCCCTGTCATTTGGCCAGCATCCCGCAACGATTCGTGCTTACGCGTGAAGAGATGAGTAAGCTGCTCCTGATGAATCCGGTGATGGCAGGTCTCACTCAGCGTAATACGATTTCCGGGGGCATTCCCCCTGGTTTTGCGACGTTCGATATGGTGGACGTTGAAAATCTTGTCTTGGGACTTGCCGTGGCAAAGCTGGCAGCAGTGCTTATCCCGAAACAGCACATCCTCCCGCGCGTTCCCAGAGCCCAGTGGCTCACCTCACTGGTAGGCTTCGCCCGCGATGGCGGGGTTTTTGATCTTCTGCATATCCCAGTGCGCAACCTCCACCGTCATGCCGGACAGGGGAAGCATCTGGGCGACGCGTTGGATGACCTTGACGTGCGTATCCAGGGTGTTTTGGACCGATGGGGCCAAACCAGCCATCGGGTTTTTTCCGTTTCAGGAAACGCGGCGCGCGATACCGCGTTTTACGATGGCGCCGGGCTCGACGACCCTCCCGCCGAGTGGCCAGCAGCTTCTGGATGCCGGTGCGAAGCTGCACGTCCGCCTCAAAGAGCACCGTTTTCTCGGTCGTGGCGGATAGCTCTACATGCTGGGTACCCGCATCAACCCCAAGGGAGATAGGCTGCTGGTAGCCGGAGCTGCCATAACGTAGCGGAATCGTGAACGGAGTACGGTGGACCACGTTGCCTTGCCTGCTTTTGAGAACAAGCGTGCCTTCCTCCTGGGTGAGTAAGGCATCAGAGGGGTCCCGTGCTTATTGCGTACACAGACGAACATCGCGTCTAGCTCCTTTCGGACGCTCGCCAACGTTGCCATCGCTGGGTATGCCCGCAGCACCGTCCCTACCCAACAGGCGGTTAACCACGGGCGACAGGGCCTTGCACTAGGACTCGCATCCAAGAGTGTCGTGACCATGCCAACGGCGCCAACTCGCTCACGCGATCCCGGTTGGCGGAGGCTAGTCCATGTGAGCCTGCTTGTTCGAACAAGCTCCGGCCTTCAGGCCGGGGCCATTGACGGTCGCCCTCCTCGGTGCCCTTTCAGTATAATGCGTATTACGATGCGCATTACTGCAGAAACGACCAGGGGGGTTCCCCTTTTCCCTTGGCCGCCTGGCGGCATTTAGCGGTCGTATTCGTCTCCGTGCTGTTGGGCACACTGCTTCGATAAACTCCAGAGCCAGCACTCAGGCGCTCCGCCGATTGAGTTCCCCCGCGGGCAAGAGATGCAACCCCGGTGCTTGGGCGCGGTATTGCGTGTGAAGGACCCGCCGTACGCCGCCGGATCGCCGGGAGATCCGCGCTCCACGAGTCCCGGGCGTCCCAGAGAGCTTGCGGGCTGTGCGACTGGACCACCGCGAGGTCGAACACGTCGCGCACTTGCGACGCGGCCCCCCGGTAGTGCAACTTCTTGGCGACACTTTCCGCGGGAGTGTCTACCGCCACCGTTCGGCCCTGCATGATCCAGTCGGCTTGTTGTGGGGAGACCCAGCATACAGGCTTCCCAATTCAACCACGATACCCGGCACCATCGAGGTCGAGCGTGTAGACGATCCGCCACCGCGCGGTCATCAAACCGTCCTCGTAAGTCAACCTCTCGGGACTCCTAACCTTGTAGAAACGCGTTCATCCAATCCGAAGAATCCGGTTAATGCGTCGGTCATACCGAATTCAGCCCTGCGGGCTGGGATTCGCGTCTGGCGCACGGCCAAACGTCACGGCCGACGCCAAACGCAAATGAAAAGGGGGAGCCCGTCCTAAGACCACCACCCTACCAGCCCTTCAACCTGACCGGGTGGGCCAGCCCACCAAACGTATCCGGTCTTCTTCTCCTTGCCCGAATTGTCGCCGTGAATCCGCGCGCAATAGGCTGCAGCCCGGATACCGAGTCCCCCCGCATGGCCAGGACTCGCCCTGACCGCAAGTTTCCTGACGGCTCATGCCTGTCCCTGCGTCACTATTTCCTATGGTAGGCAGACCCGGATTCTCCGCGAGGCTGGATCCCCCATGGGCATGACCCGCCGTTCAGCTGGTGCACCGTCCGTTGGTCCCCGACCGCGCCCGTCTCAGCGGTAGCACGGCCCCAGGGCCCGACACGCCAAATAATCGGTGGCCGTCACCGTTGGGTCGCCGAATCCCCCCCAATAACTCGGGCGCCATATCCGTTCATCCTCGACGTTATGCATTGCGACTGGAATGCGGAGCATCGCAGCCAGGGTGATCAAATCCGCTCCAATATGCCCGTAGCTCACCGCACAGTGATTCGCCCGCTATAACGTGCTTAAGCATATTTACACAGACCCATGCAGAAATCTCCTAGATCTGCACATTCCTGAACACGTCTGGAATTGTTCGCTCTTTCGGAGGCCGCAGTTTTGCTCCTAGCCGTC
>JAJZZH010000179.1 GCA_021797675.1 Bacillota bacterium
GCGCGGCAGGGTGACCGTGCCCGTGGTGGTGCCGCCGGCGGGCAAGCTGAGCGGCAGCTGGCCTTGGCTCACGGTTTGTCCGCTTAGCCGGGTCACCAAGTAGTTGACGTAGTACTGCCCCTGTTCTTGCGCGGTGTTGGCGGACAACTGGGCAGTGTAGGTGACCGGTGCCCCGCCCGCAAACACCGCGCTGGTCTGGGTGGGAGTCATAGTGAGGCTCGGCGGCGCCGGATAGACGGCAAAGTTCTGGAACGACACGTCGGCGTTGCCCGCCGCCACCCCCACCGTGGTCAGGGTTCCGGTGTTGCTGAACTGGCCGCTGACCGTCCACGTGGACGGCTCGGGCGTGCCCACGGCCCACACCTTGCCCCCCACCCAGGTCCCGTCGATCACCATCATCATGTGATAGGACTGGCCCGCGCTAATCGCAAACGGGACACTGCCGGGGTAGCTGACATACTGGTTAATCATGCTCAGGGTGTTGTGATCGAGCACCAGATCCCACTGCGACGCGCCGGTTCGGGGCGCACTGCCGCGGCCGAAGAGGCCAATGCGATAGTATTGCTGGGGATTGACCCGGGTAATCTTAAAGGTCGTGGTCAGTACGACGTTTTCCGGCATGTTGGGGACTCCGGCGATTTGATTCTGCAGGGGCGCCGAGGATCCGTAGTCGGTGGCCACCAATTGATGGTTTGCGATCGCCCAGGTGCCGCCCGGGGTAAGCCCGTTATTGGCCACAAAAGGGGCCAGGGTGCTGGAGGCAAAGCTATCGGAAAAGATGGGCTTGGACGCATACAGCGTGCCCCCCGCGTTGGTGGCGGCCAGGGAGGCCGCCGGCGCGAGCAAGAGGGTCGCCAAGGCCACCACGGTCGCGGTCGCCCCGGCCACCAGCCCTCGCCAGGATGGTCGTCTATGCATCAGCGTTCCTCCTCGTAAGATTCCAACTGGACTCCAGTGGCAATTTTGCCAAATGTCCGCGAGAAGCCCCCGGCTTTAGCCACGGACAACAAGGCGGGGTTCTTCCAATGCTTCTGACTTGTCCCCATGCTCTGCGGTCTTGCTGGGGATTCCCAATCCATGCTCTGGGGTCATCCTGGATACCGCTCCTACCGTCGCATGTCCTACCATTGGCCGTTGGACGCAAATATCTTCTGAGCACAAGTCCTCCCTTATTTCGTTGCAAAACGCGCCACGATGGGTGCGCAGTCCCGCAAAAACCCCGCTGTGCCTAAGTGAAGAGGACAAGCCGTTAGGCCGCACGAGATGCCACCATCATGCCTTGTAGCGCACTTGACTTGACGTGGCTCGGTGATGATCCAGAGCGGCACCAGACGCTCCCTGCCAGATAGGAAGTTTTCCCAAAGCGGGCCCGCCGACCCACCCTGACGTGCAGGCCCTTCGCTCGAAGACCATGGCGGAGGCTGCCAGCGAGTCGCGTTCATGGCCGCGGCGTCTTGCCAGGATTCCTGTCCGTGGGCCTCCCGCTCGAGGACCCCGACCCCGCGGTTTGGTTCCAGCTTCCGAAGTCGTTCACCGAGATATACGGCGGACGGTAACATTCGCCATTTCTCCCGATGCTTGGCACTGTTACGCAAGTGCAATTATATGAAAGCACTTACACAATAGTCAAGTGTTTCGACAACTTAAACCGCGCAGAAATTAGACTCTTTTTCAAATCCTGCCAGACCCCCACGGTGAGCTCATCGTACGCATTGAGCGACTCTAGCCCTGCGCGTCCGCCCCTGCGCGGCCGTTTCATTTGTCTTATGCGGCTGTTGACCCCTTCGGGGAGCCATTTCCGATCTCCGGATCGATCAGGCTATTTTTTGCGCCTCATAATCTTTCCCGAGCCCCGTGCCATCTTAGGCACGGGGCATGATCTTCCAGTCTTGGGATTGCTGAATAAGCGCCTGGAATGCCGCCGGATCGGTGGCATCAAAGCGTCATAACCCTCGCTCAAAAATTGCACCAGCATCCCAATCAGGCGGTAACACGCGACGCGGGCCTCAAAGCGTTGTTGGGCGTGATCGGCCACCTCCAGCAGGTTCAACGTGTTCCGACATGTTTGCGCTTTCATCGGCGCAAGGTGGCGAGGCGTGGCTTTCTTCGACCTGCGTGTCCGGTACCGTGAACACCGGACAATCCGGCCGTCGACCCGTTCCCAGGTCGGCAAGGATCCAAGCGTCGCCGTCCCGAAGAAAGATCGTGGCGGGTAGGATAGGATGGTCGCCAACGCGTCTTGAACCTGGCATTTTTCGATCAAGTGAGAGCGATCTGCATTTTCCCGCATTCAGCCGCCGCGGAGGCCTAGGGCGCTCGGCCGATCCCGAAGTGTGGAAGTCCTCGCCACGCGGAGCGCTGCATCGGAACCCCGCTCCATTCCAAGTTACATTTGTGGTTCGAGGATGAACCGAGCCACGGGGTAGCAGATTTTCCGGAAAGTTGGGGGGGAGCCCCCCCTTGGTGACGTCAAATACGTGTGACATTCTATCTTGTGAACGGAATGGACGGTGACACTTCACCTTCTTTATGAATTGTTGTCACAGACCCCACGGCTAAAGCCGGGGGCTTGTCGGGATGCATTCCCGAGAGTCTCTAGCTTTCGCCGGAAAGCCCGCAAGGGCGCTATGACCAGCCTTAGCCGCCGGGATCTCGGGAGCGAGCGG
>JAJZZH010000116.1 GCA_021797675.1 Bacillota bacterium
AACGGATACAGCCCAGCTGCCTTGGTGAGGTAAGTCAAGGGTGGCGGCACGAAGCGACCGTCGATCGCTCGTCGTAATGCGAAAGGCACCCAAGCGGATGGGCCATGGAGCCCATTTTTGGCTCATATCTTCTCGAAAACGAATCAAGAAGCAAAGACAGAGCCATCGTTCGCTATTCGAACGATGGCTCTGTCTAGGTAAAGTGCCGCCGCGGCTGAAAAGGCATCATGGCCTCTCTAAGCGAGTTTCTGGAACGGCTCCTGAAACCCCCGGTTAACTGGGAGAAGAACGTGGTAGACGGAACACACCGGCGAAACTTGCTTGGCATTCAGCTCTTCGGTTGCGCCCCGAAGCTTCCATTCGACGCACCCAAGACCTCACCTTTCGCACCCCTGGTAGGACCCCCGTGAGTGATGATACCTTGGGCTATCCCGACGGAACCTGGACAAATCGCTGCGGATCCATCCCTAAGAGCAGGAGGGCCTGGCGTTGGACCATCGAGAGGTCGCATCGGACCCGATGCGGGTGGCCCGCGGCATCGTGCCAGTGGACGACCTCAATTGGCGTGATGATTTCCTTCAAGCGTTTGGTCGTCGGTGCCGGTTGCAGCCGTTTGTTCGGATACGGGAGGCTCATCCCCAATTGGGCCTGATTTTGGCGCATGACCGCCTCCATGCATTTCCACAATAGCAGGGCCATGTAGGCTACATAGATGTAGGCCGTGATTTTCAGCGGGTCCTTCAAAAAGATGGGAACGATCGACAGTGGACCCTTCAGCATGGCATGGGCCTGCTCCACGACAAACTGCGATTTGTAGGCTTCGAGCAGCCCCCGCGCCGTCCGGCGCGGATCGTTTGAGATCAGAATCAAGGTGCTCCGCCGAAAGATTTCGGCGGCGAGCCGGTCGGTGGCCGGTTCGCCACGGGTGGCCTCAATCCGCCACTCGTCCTCCGCTTTCACAACGGTCCCCTGGATCTGCCAGGTCGCCCGCCCGACTTTCTTGGCCGCGCTCCAGGTCTCCCAGGCCGCCTCGGCGTCGGCGGCACACGCGAAACGCTGCTTACCCAGTCGTGTCATGGCCCGATCGAACTGGCCGGCTTCGGCCGCATGCCGTTCGCCCACCTGATGCTCCGCTTTGGCCGCCAACGCCGAGGAATGCACGACGATCAGTCGTTGGGACTGCTCTCCGACGGTCCCCGTGGTTTCCCAGAGCCGATAGCAGGATCCCTCGGTCTCCGAGGACAGCCGCCCGACCGCGTCCCAGCTGGTGGGCTGCGCCGCGGCCGCGGCGCGTTTGGTCGCCAATTCCAGGCCAAACGTATTCGGCAGGCGCGAGACATAGCGAACTCCCGCTTCGCAGAAGTCCTTCACTGCCTCGTGCGATACCGCCTTGGAGTCGGCCACAAAGAGCAGTTCCTCGCGCGGGTCCCCGACGCTCTCCCACAGCGCTGAATCCA
Organism: Bacillota bacterium; assembly: GCA_021797675.1. Classification (GTDB taxonomy): domain Bacteria; phylum Bacillota; class Sulfobacillia; order Sulfobacillales; family Sulfobacillaceae; genus JAJZXC01. The sequence continues at coordinate 1,458 of JAJZZH010000116.1, forward strand.
GCAGCGTCCGGTGGGACCAGGTCGGGTCATCCGCGTTGCCATCTAAGACATCGACCGCAAGGGGCACCCCATCGGACCGCGTCACCACACCGGCGACGAGTTGTTTATGTTCGGAGTGCCCATCCTTATTGTGCCCATACGTCACCTCCGGTCCGGCCGGGTACGGCCGGTCGGGGTATTCCCCGGTCAGTGTAATGGAGGTGGTGTCCGCATGGAGGGTGGCCGTCGCCGGCAAGCCCAGCCGGTCCACCGCTTGGCGACACAGCTGGGAATACGTTTGCCCGATCTGGGATTCGAAGAGTTTGGTCAACGCGCGGCCGATCGCGTCGTCATTGAAATCCTGGGCCGCGCGCCCCAGCCCAAACAGCACGTCACAATCCAACTCGGCATAGAACTCCACCAGGCGATAGAGCGCCATGGGGTCGACCAGCATAGCGAGAATCAGCGCCAGAATGCGAACCCCCGGCGAGACCTTGCATTGTTTGGGATCCCACGGCACGGAGGCATTGATGAGGTCGACCAACCCAATTCGCGCAGCCATGTCCGCCCCCGCCACGGCGAAGCCTTGGCGGACGCCACGAAATCCGGTCGGTACAGTGAAGTCGCGGGCCTGCGACGCGTTTGATAGGTTCATGGCCAGGCTATTCGCCACAACCCGACCCTATTCCTTTGCGGAATATTCCGTCAAATTCGGACGGGGCTGCAGGTCATACCATTCAGGGGCAAAATCCAGGGGTGCGAAACGTGAGTTAATCGCTTCAGTTCGGCCGCTGCTGGCATCCATGCCGGCGAAGACGTGCAATGCCCTCTCTTTGGGCGAGATGAAATCCTGGTGTACTACCGGATGGCTCGCTCGTCAGCAGGGGTTGCGGAGTCAAGTCTTTAGGGTGGAACGAAGAGCTAAGCGTACGGCGAGACCACGCGTCGTTCTATTCCTGCGGATCCGCAACGGCCGGTGGGAAGCGTTTGATCCATCCCATCCGCCGACTAAGCTTGGTACCTAGTTTGGCTCGTTGTCATTAGTAGGATGGTAGGACAGCCATCGTGAAAACCATTGCACGGATCGATCGAGGATGTCCTCGTAATTTTCCGGTTGTTTCATCGTGTGGCCCTCATTACGATAAAAGACGAGTTCGGTGGCGACGCCGGCTTCACGCAGCAGGGTATGCCATTGGATAGGGTCAGCGGT
>JAJZZH010000077.1 GCA_021797675.1 Bacillota bacterium
GCCGCAATACTTCCACGCCATCGTGCAGGAGGAGAAGCCGTTTGAGCTGCGCCGCGAAGACGACCGCCGATTTGCGCGGGGCGATGTCCTGGTGTTGCGTGAAGTCAATCCGGAGTTGTTCGAGATGGCCGAGGCCACCCATGACGAGACGATCCTGTACACTGGGCGCTCGGTCACGGTCGAAATCGCCGGCGACCCGATTCGCGACACCACGTGGCTGCAACCCGGGGTTGCGGCCCTGGGAATTCGCGTGCTACGGGTCTTTCCCGCTGGGGAGGCAGCGTCATGATCCGTCGCCGCGATGGCAATGCCGCGAAGGACACCATCCGCTGTCCGCAGTGTGGGTTCGAGAATCTTCGCCCGCAGGACCCCCCGGGTGACCGGACGGTGCATTTTACCTGCAGGCGCTGTGGATTTCCGATCCTCACCGCGTTTGGCCGGCGGTACTTGGCCGACCACCCGCAGGACGTTGCAGCGTTTCAGCAGCAGCAGGCTCGCGTGGCGGCTCGGATCGAGCGAAGTGGGTGGGGACGGATATGGCGATGAGCGCGGAGGGACGACGGATGTTAGCAACCTACCGAGCACTGACCGGCGATGCTTTGGAGCAATTGCGATCATTGCCGGATGCGAGCGTGCATTGCTGTGTGACCAGTCCGCCGTATGGCACGCTCATTCGCTACGGCGACGGAGCCGATGGGGTGGCTCCAGAACGATACGCCGACTGGATCCTGCCCATCTTGAGGGAAATCGCTCGGGTTCTCGTGGAGGGCGGGGTGCTGGCCTTAAACCTGAATGGGCAGGGTAGCGCGACCTACCCTGAAGCGGTGATTGTCCGTGTCGGGCCCGAGACGCAGTTAACGCTGCACGAGCGCGTATGTTGGGTCAAAGCCAACGCGGTGCCTGTTGGCCATCGCGGATCGCGCCTCATTCCGGAGTGGGAACCCATTTGGGTGTTTCGCAAGGGGCCTCGCCTGGCGTATTTCGGGCGCGACGCCATCCGGCGCCCCTATGCTCCGGCGACGGTACGCCGGGCTGCACGCGGGAACCTGCACCGTGGCCGCCGTGGCAACCACGGCGATCAAGCCCATCCCTATGTGCGGCAGGATAAAGTGGAGTTCGTGAATCCGGCAGGCCGAGATGCGGCGAATGTGATCTGGGCCGCACCGGAACAGTCGTCCCACTGGAAGCATCCCGCCCGGTTCCCCGAAGCAATTCCGCAGTTTTTCATCCAGGCCTACTGCCCGCCGGGCGGTGTGGTACTCGATCCGTTCGCCGGTTCGGGTACGACCTTGGCGGTCGCGACTCGCCTGGGGCGCCATGCGATTGGCATCGAGCTGTACGAGCAATATGTCCGCACCATTCATGAGCGCTGCCGGCAATCCCACTGGGTGTTCGACGTATGAGTTCCATGCACCGCGCTGTGACGAGGTCCCGTTTCGCCTTCAAGCGGCCAGAAGCTAGGCGGAGGGAATACCGCCAATAGCCAAAACGGACAGTTGTCGGATTCGAATCCGAAGGAGGGATCGCAAGACATGCCACGACCTCAGATGGTCTCAATGCTCGGCATCCACCAGGCCCTGGCCTGGCTTTCGCCCGATCACGTGGCGATCGCAGGGGGAATCTTCGGATGGGTGGTTCTGTGGTTTCTCGCACGACGGCGACGGACTCGGTGGCCACGGTCCCGAGTGCACTCTCGCCAGGAAGAGGCCCAACAGCGGGCCGGGCAGGTCGGCGAAAGCCTCACCACTCGGGTCTTCAATCACCGGCTGCCTCACGCCCAAGTCTGGCCAGATGTCCATGTTGCGTGGGGCCCTCGGACGAGCCAATGCGACCACATCGTGTACGGGGCATTCGGGTTGGTCGTGGTGGAAACGAAACATTGGACGGGTACGCTGAGCCGGGTTAATGCGGACCATTGGCTGCAGGCCAATGCATCCGGAGCATTCAAGCTCTACGATTCCCCCGAGAGCCAAAACGCGTATCACGGTCAGGTGGTCGCCGCCGTCCTGCGGCGGCATGGCTTGGGGAGCATTCCCGTTTACGGAGCCATTGTGTTGTCCAATTCTCGGGCCCAGTTTATTAGCGAGTCTGGCCGCATGCCGATTGGTACCCCTGAAGACATCGCGGAGTGGATCCAACGATTACCCCCAGCGGTCCGGTCACCGAACGGAGAGCGTGTGGAAACCGTTCTACGACGGTCCGGGGCTGGGATTCGACGGGCAACGCCCTGGGGATAGTCCATCGTGATGGGCTACAGTCGCGGTTACTGTCGCGCCGACGAGGCACGATGCGCCGGAACGTTTTGGCGCCCGTTCATGGCAGGGGCGATTGCCCTGGGTGTTGCGGTTGAAAAAAGGAGGAATGTTCCGTGCGTGTCCGTGTCAAAGGGTTACAAACCGGGATGGTGGCATCCTACGAAGTCGCGATCGAGTGCTTGCATGTCGGCCCGTACTCTCGGCAAGTCGTGAGTTTAGTCCCGGTGGCCGGGGGGTCCACGGCACGGTCCTCGATCGCGCCGTCCGACTATGCATACTTACACGGAGGAGAACTCTATCGCGCAGCGGTTGATCGTGCACAGGCGTTGCACGCACAGTGGGGTTTGCCGCCGATCTTTCCTCCCGAAATCCAAGCCATCGAATACACGGCCGAATGCGTGATCGACGACGTGTGCTACGCGTTCGGTTGGCTCCGTCAAGCACAAGCATCCATCTCCGTTGTGCGAGTGCAGATTTCGCAAACCGGGGAAACGTGGTGGGGATGGTCTACCAAGCCCACGCATTTGCCACGCTCGGAGGCTGAAGCGCGAGCGTTCTTGACCGAGTACACATGGGCCGAGTACCCCTGGGATCTCGTCGGTTCCAAAGGAAGTGAAGGGGGGCTGCCGTGCGAGAACCCTCAGAGCGTCACCATTGTCAACGTCGATTCTGCAGGGTGTCCGGTGGCCGAATCGTCGCCACCCGCCAGGCCACACGGGCGGCTGGCCGACGGGCCTGAACTTTCACGCTAGTCACCTTCCCTTGATGCCGGGTTCTATCGAGTGATTCCCCCAGCGGGGTGCCTTCGGGTGGGTCGCTCTTTTGTGGTCTAGAGATAGAGAGGAGAAAAAGACGATGCCAGAAATTAAGCTCATCGACATGCGCGGCGGTCAAGCCCGCACGGTGCAAAGCGTCTTGCCGTTGCCCGAGGACGACTTCCAGCGACAGCAGATGGCGTGCGATCCCAATACCACCGCAGCCCAGTTCCGGGCGCTGATCTCTGATCGGGTCTTCTCGGTGCGCTATGCGGTGGCGACCTCGGGATTGACGCCGCCGTCTACGTTGACGCTCATGGTGGTGGACGCGCACCCCTTTGTTCGGGCGGGTGTGGCGCATAATCCCCGGACTCCGGATTATGCGTTGAAGGTGTTGGTGAAAGATTCCGATCAGAACGTGCGCGAGGTGGCCCAAATTGCCTGGGCCGACCGCCACCCGGCTCAGGCCCACGGGCCCGAGTTGAGCGTATAATCGTCAATCGACCCGGCCGGGGCCTCAGGCCCCGGCTTTGGCTATGGATAGGAGATGTGGTTCAATGCCCGAGAGAATCGCGGTCGACGCGGGACACGGCTTCACCAAGGCCTTGTCGGCCGATGGCCTGCGTCAAATCTTTCCCAGCCTCATTTGCCCGGCACCGGCCACGGTCGATTTGGGGGAGTTTGTCCCGTCCCACACGGTCGCTATCGATGGAGTGCCGTACCTGGTCGGGGAGGCGGCCCGCAAACACGCGACTCCGCTGTGGTCGCGGGACAAAGCGGCCGACCCCGACACGCTACAGCTCGTCTTGGTCGCTGCCGCCCAACTGGGTGCCATGGGACCTGTAGCGCTGGCCACGGGCCTACCGTTGTTCTGGTTCGGAGCACAGCGCCGACGTTTTCGCGAAGCGCTCACGGGGTATGGGGCTTCGGTCCAATTACCCGGTCAAGCGGCCCAACGCCTGTGGATTGAATCTGTGATGGTGTTGCCCCAGGGGGTCGCCGCGGCGGGGCCCGTGTTATCGTCGGTGGATTATGAACCGGGCGCGTACCTGATTGTCGATATCGGGTATCGCACCACGGATTACATTATCGTCACCAAGGCACCCAACGGCACCTTGGACTACGCGCCGGATGCCGCCGGATCGCTCCCATTGGGCATGAGCGCGGTGACGAAAACCGTGGTCGACGCCATTAACCGCCAATACCAGGTGGAGTACACGCCAGCCGAGATCGAGAGCCAGACGACGGTCACCGTGCGAGGTCAGCACATTGATGTGACCCAACGGCGACGCGAGACCCAAACGAGCGTCGGGAAGCAAATCGCGCAACAACTGGCCTTAGCGTTGGGCCCCAAACTCGACAAATTGTTGGGCATGGTGGCCGTGGGTGGCGGATCGAGCCTACTGACCCAGGTCTTGCCCGGCTTGATTGTGCCGCACGATCCCCAATGGGCCAACGTGCAGGGGTATGCTGCCGTACAGAGTGGCAGCTAACAGGATGATTGGGTACGATAGCTCGGTCCTTGCGCCGTCAGCCTTTGACGGGCTTTTTTGGGCACTTCGGGTACGATGACCGCAAAACGTCCGCAAACAATCCGATGATCGTACCCAAATCGACGGCCAAGGAGCCTCAAACCCGCATGGCCGTAGGAAGGAGGCTCGGTACGATGAAACTCCATTTTACCCTCGACGACGCCGATCATGACACCATCCGGTTCTGGCGGGACGTGCCTAAGGGCCAGCGGTCTGCGGTGCTCGCCCGTATGACGCGGTGGTACAGCGGGGCCGAGGGGTTCGGTGCGGTCCTCGATGCGCTGAAAGCGTGCCAAATCGACAGCGCCCAGTCTACCCCTGCCCCACCGCCGACCCCGACCATCGATGCACAAAAAGCCACGGTGGATTTACTGCGAAAGTTCGGCGCGTTTGACGACACCTAATCCTGGCCGCACCGAAAGGAGATGCATGAGGCATGCCCCGCAAGTCAAGCCTCGACCCGCAACTCACGAATTGGCTCAACCGCACGGTCTATCCTAAGCTGAACCACGATCTGGTATTTGGGAACCTGCCGAACTACCACGGAGGTCCTCCCAACGGCGACTTCTACGCGGATTGTCCGCGCTGTCATCGTAAAGGCACGTTTTACGGCTACGGCACCTGGCATGTGGGGCAGTGCAAGTCGTGCAATCGTGTCATCGGTTGGTTTGCCTATCTTCGCTGGCCAGATCGGAGCACCGAAAATGAGCGCGCTATCCGGACCATCGCCGAACTGGCGGGAGTCACAACGGGCCCCTACGGAGAGCTCCTGGATGGCCCACCATGCACGCTGAACGGTGGCTTTCGACCGATGGATCCTGCCCAAATCCGACCTCAAAAAGATTACTCAGGATAAGGGGGCAGGTGACACCCATACCCGGCAGTGCCGGGTAGTGGGGACTGCCGTCCCCCCAAAAACCCTAAGAAAGCCCTCATACCCGAGTCCCCACAGCGAGTCCCCACCAGTACCCACGCGGTGACAATCTTCATTTTTGTCTGTTAGTGGGGACTACCTGGCGTGTATCTCTAGCGTTTCTGCCGTTTTATGAGTCCCCACAGTCCACTGGAGGTGAGAAGTGATGTCGGATCGACACGAGGGAGTGCAGGTCAAAATCTGGCTCCCCGAAAATACGTATTCTATCATTCGGGAGTTGGCCGCCGCCCATACCGATGGCAATGTGAGCCAGGCCATTCGAACGTTGTTGCAACGTGGCCTCCAAAAAGATGCCCTGGATAGTGCTGCCGCTGAAGCCATGGAGGCCGTAACATCGGCGCTCGACCACCTCGAACGCTTGCTCTTCTTTGCAGCGCAGCAGGCCGCGTTGACGGCGGTCGGGCAAGAGCAAAGCGCTCGGATGGCCACACGACAAGCAGCGCCCAATGATCCCGAACGGGCCCAAAGGCTGTTTGACGCCGCCGTCGGCGAGTTGCAGAAAATCGCTCACGAACGATTGCGCCAAGCGCTCCATGGTCGTAACCCGGTTCACCCGGTTGCCGAGACCGGGGAGGCATCCCATGCAGTCTGATCGGATTCAGGTGCGCTTAAGTCCCGCCTTGCGGCGAGCCGTGGAACACGCGGCCCATGCGCAAGGCATTCCCGTCAGCACCTGGATTCGGAATCAGCTGGTCATCGCCCTCTATTTGGACGGCATGGCGGAAGCCCCGCACGTGATTTACCAAGGGATTCGGCATGCGTTGGAACCTGAACTGCTCACGATTCATGGGACCCAGACCGCGTTGGACACGCTGTTATCGATTCTACCGGATGCCTTGGAATCCGTGGCCCCGGAAGCCGTGGTACAGACTCTGCGCGACCTCATTAATCGGGAGCGCGCGAATTTCCACGGGGGGGATGCGTAGTGGCGCTGCGTCCGATGGTGGTCAAGACGGCGTTTTACCTTCCCAATCAGCAGGGCTTTGGCAAAGGCCGCCACGGAGCTTTGGCGCATCTCGACTACATGGGGGATCCCACCCGACATGCGAAGGCCGACGAAGAACTGTTGATGGGAAGTGCCGCCATTCACGCCAAGTACATGGTCGAGCGGCCGGGCATTTCGGGATACTTCGGACCCGATCCTCGGGTCCTACCGGATATCGATGCCGTTCAAGAGCACCTCCAGCGTCATACGGGACCGATTTGGCGCGTCTTTGTCAGCGTGACGGAACACGATGCGCTCACCCTGGGGGGAGCACTTATGACCCGAGAAGGCTGGGAAGCCGCGAGCCGGGCGCAACTGCCCACGATGTTTCAAAAGCTTGCGCTGGACCCCAGGAATGTGGAGTGGGTGGCCAGCGTCCATAAAAAAGCGGGCCATCCCCACCTGCATCTGTTGTTTTGGGAGCGCCATCCCCATCGCGTCAAAGGGGTCTGGTCGTCTCGGGAAGTGCGGTCGATCCGCCAAGGCTGGGTATCGGAATGCTATGGCCCCGAGCGCGAACGGCTCGGGCATGAGAAAAGTACCCTCCGAGCAGCGATCATCGCCCAAGCCAAAGCGCTGGAACCGGGATTTCTGACTCCGTCGCAAACGGTGGAGTGGCAGCGACGGATGGTGGACCTGGCGGCTCACATGCCGGGTACGGGACGAGCCATGCTCAAGTTCTTGCCGCCCTCGACCAAGGCCGAGGCCCTAGAGACCGCGACGTGGCTTCTCGCTAGGATCCCAGCGTTTGGGCCCCTGCGTCAACGCTACGGGGAGATTGCAGCGGAGATGGCGCAGCATTACTCGGACGATCCCGGTGCCCATGACAAAGCGCGCGCCAACGCCGATCAGGACCTCACGGAACGCCTGGCTCAAATCGTGGTCAAAGAGGCGGTCCGACTCGACCAAGCCACCACGTGGACGACGGTGAAAGCGCTGGTGCCCACGGACGATCCGGCCACGCGAAAGGCACTGCGTGAGTTTCAAAGGATGTCAGCATCGGACCGGAAGACGGCGATTGCTGCTCTCGCCACCCAACTCCGCGGAGAAGGTCCGAAGAAACTTCAGAAGCCGCTAGAAAAGCAGTTGGCTAAAGCGTCGGACTTCGTAGCCTGGGCCGATCAATATGCCACCAACCAAGCGCTACGCCGAATCTCCGGCTCGTTCCACGGGCTCTTGGCAAAAGCGGAGGTGGAAGCCAGTCGAGCCGCCTATCTCAGTGCCAAGGAGCGCTGGCAGAAGGACAAGGCGGAGTACGAACTAGCCGCTGCCCAAGGCCTGTCACTGGCCCGGTAATCCCTGAGAGGAGTGACACCATGCCCAACGTTACGCGCAATCTCCCCAGTCAATTCCAATCCGACCCCCAACGGAGAGCCCGGATGCTGGTAGCGGGGCTCTTCGGAGCCATCCCGGCGACCCTAGCGGGATTGGAAATCGCCGACCTGAGTGCCCAAGTCATCGAGCCCCTGGCCCGGTACGTCCAGGCGCACCCGCCGAGTGCGACGGGAGGGCCCACTTGGATCCGGCAGGTCGGTCCCACCTGGCACACGTTTACCCACGGCAAAGCCTACCTGCCTTGGATGGGTTGGCCGGACCTCACCCACCACCCCGGCCTCATTGCCGGGGCCTTGGGATTCGGAGCACTCTTCGGCGGCATGCTTGCTGTCGTGGCCGGCCGGCAACGATATGTGAACTGGGGAGGGCCAGGGTCCACCGGTAAAGGTCAATATGGTTCCGCCCACTGGCGGCCGACCGCCGAGCTTGGGAAGTCCAATGCCTGGTGGCAAGCGCCGCCGCCCAAGCCTTCTCTCTCTCGGGCCGGTTTCCATAGGGCCAAGCCCGTCATGCAAGCGTCTCTGCCGTCGGGGATCCTCGTGGGAGCCGATCGCCTGCAAAATCCTAGCGCAGGCTGGGTGTTGACGCGTGATGAACACGCGCTCATCATGGCCATTACCCGCGCGGGAAAAACCCGCCGCGTCATTCTGCCGTCTATTGGGGTTATCGGAATGGCCGCCCAAGACAGCTTGGTCATTACCGACCCGAAGGGCGAGATTTACGAATATACGGCGGGTTGGCTCCAACACCAAGGCTACCGGATTGTGCGGTTTGACCTCATCGAGCCCCAACCGGGACGGAGCCAGCAGTTTAACCCCATGTCGCCCGTCAATGCCGCCATGGACCAACAGCACTGGGCCCAAGCTGCCGAAGCCGCTAGAGATATTGCCCATTTGCTGACGTATGGTGGGCCGAGCTTAGTCAACTCCGAGCCGATCTGGATCAACGGGCAGATCGGCCTGCTCACCGCACTCATCCTCTATGTCGCCGATAAGGCTCCCTTCGGGGCGAAACACCTCGGGTCCGTGCTGCAAACGCTCCTGGAACTCGGCGAAGACGAAGGCGCAGGCCTCTCGGTGGCCATGGGCAAACTGCCGACCGGACATCCTGCGAAAACCGCGTATGGGGCGATCAAATTGGCCAAAGATAAGACCTTGGCGAGCTTTCTGACCAGCGCGGCGGCGGCGCTCAATATCTTCGCCGACCCGCAACTGGTCTGGCTCACGGCCCAAGATACCGTGGATTTTCGCGCCCTGGGCCAATCCGATGGGCCCCCCACGGCCCTCTTCCTCGAAATTCCCCATGAGAAGAAGACGCGGTATCCGATTGCCAGTCTGGCCATTAACCAGGTGTTCCGCCAATGTACGGACGTCGCCCGCACCCACCCCGAGACTCGGCTGCCGCGCAAGATCGCGTTTCTATTGGATGAATTTGGCAATATGCCCCAGTTTCCGGATTTCGATCAATTCATCACGGTTTCTGCGGGCATGGGCATGCGGCTCGTCATGGTGCTCCAAAATCTCGAACAGCTCAAAAAGCACTACCAAGATACCGAACGCACCATTCGGGGCAATGCGGGCACCTGGCTCTTTCTCCGTACCAGTGATCTACAAAGCGCCGAAGAACTCGCCAAGATCACCGGGCAGTATACACTTCAAACCGAATCCCTGCAAAAGCCGCACGTCTCGTGGCTCAGCATGAACCCTGCCGTCGGCAATACGTCCGAAGGCCAAAGTCTAGCCGGTCGGGATCTGGTGCGTCCAGACGAATTTCTCCGGTGGCCGCCCGATTGGGTGTGGCACTGGCAAGCCGGATATGCCCCCGCCATGCTACCCCTGCCGGATTTGAGCGCGTGGCCATGCTTCCAACCGATCCATCAACGCCAGTCCTTCCAACCTTGGGAGTCCCCCACCGATGCCTGGCAGGTCGCCCTTTGGAACGGCATCGAAGCTGCGGCTGACGTGGAGGACGACGATTTGCCGAAAGGAGGTGAGGAAGCCGTGCAACAGCCCGAGATTCAGCCAACCGACTCGCTGATGGTGGCCTTTGGGCAGCAGTTGGCACCTATCGACCCGGACGACGTCTCCGAATGCTAGAAAGGAGAGACTTCCTATGACCACCCAAGACGCCCAAGCCCTGGTTGACCAGGGCATTCAGCAACTCATCGAAGAGCCTCAAGCCTGGAAACAGTGGGCGAGCACGTACGCTCGCTTTACGCAGTACAGTCCGGGCAACGTGCTCCTCATCATGAGTCAAAAGCCCGATGCCACCATGGTCGCGGGCTATCACGCCTGGCAAGCCCTCGGCCGCCAGGTGCAGAAAGGAGAGCATGGCTTGACCATTCTCGCCCCGGTGACGAAGAAAGAACTCGACCCCGAGCACCCGAAGGATCCTCCGAAAGCCCGCCTGGTCGGTTTCAGAGCCGCGACAGTTTTCGATTTAAGCCAAACTCAAGGTCGGGAGTTGGACTTGCCTACTCCGAAGGCGCTCACCGGGAACCACCTCAAAGACCTCTTGGATCACGTCATTCAGTCCGCCGTGCCAGTGCCGGTGGCGTTCGCGAAAATGACCGATGCCTATGGCGTGTGGAGTCCCACGGAACAGCGGATTCAGATTAAGGACGATGCGGAGCCGAATCAGCAGTTCAAAACGCTAATGCACGAGTGGAGCCATTCGATTGGGGTGTCCACGCCGGATCAAGCCGTGAATCGTCATGTCGGGACGGAAGAGGTGACCGCCGAGACAACGGCCTACATCCTCTCGAAGAGCGTAGGCCTCGATACCCAGCAATACAGTCAAGGCTATGTCGCCGGCTGGTCGAAAGGCGATCCGAAGGCTGTCTTGGCCGTGCAGGCAGAAGTCGCCCACCGCGTCCATGCCATCACCCAAGCCTTGCAAGTGGCGGCTGGGCGCGATCCGGTCATTGCGGAGGTCGTCCAACGCTGGCAGCCGCCGAAGAAGGTTCAGCAACCAGAATCCGCTCAGGAAATCAGCCGGTAGAACACGGCAAAGGGGGAATGCCCACTTGTCTGGGGTGAGTGCCCAGAGTGGCTATCGTCTGCTCCTATAGATGGGAGCGTTTTTTTATGGACCAAGGAGGAATAAGGATGATCCACGCAATGTTGTTGGCCGCGAGTGCGAACCTCGGCTCGACCAAAGCGGCGCAAACCGTCACGACGCTCACCACGAGCGCCGGGAGCTACATTATGGGACTCGGGGCGACCGGCGGCGGGCTGATGATTGGCTACCATGCCCTGATGCGCAACCTGTCCGGTGGTGACCAGCAGGCTGACGCGCACCACTTGCAAAGCATCAAGAAAGTCGCGGTGGGCACGGCCTTGGTGGTCGGGGCGGGCGGCATCGCCCACTTTGTGGGCGGCATTTTTTAATCCGTGGCCCTGGGTCCGTTTGCGTTCGGACCCGGGGCGTTTTTCGTATCGGTAAGGAGGCGAAGGGTTTGGGAGGCTTAGTGGAAAACGCGCTCGGGCAGGTCATCGAATCGGTCCTGGGGGCGTGTTTTACCTGGCTCGGGCATGTGGCGGTGTGGATTGGGGATCTGGGCGTGCTGCAAACCCAACTGCCGTGGGTCCACACCGCGCAGACGACGCTGATGGCCGTGGCCGCGACCGTGTTGGGGGTGTATTTGGCGTATCTCGCGTTGACGCGCTGGATTCTCTGGAACGAAGGTACCGCGGACTTCGATGGTACGGTGCTCTTCAAGGCGATTTTGCGCACCACGCTGTATTTTGGGATCAGCGGCAGCTTAGTGGTCCTCGTCTATCGATTCGGCCTGGATCTGGGCTGGGTGATCATGGGCACGAGTTTTACCGCCGGTACCCACACGCTACACGGGTTTCTGTCAAGCATCGAGGGCGGGACGGGCAATGCCGGCATGCTGCTGCTCGGCGTGCTCGCATTGGCCCTAGCGGTGATTTTGCTGGCCGTGATCTTTATTGAAACGTTAGAACGGTCGGCAGAACTGGTGGTGTACCTGTTGGCCGCGCCCTTCGTGGCGCTGGGGCAACTCAACCCGGATGGGGGGACGTGGAGCAGCTGGTGGCGCAATTTGGTGATCCTGAGCCTCAGTCAAGCGGTACAATTACTCTGTCTACGAGGATTAGCCGGAACCAGTCAGTTGATCCTCCTGCTCCACGGTAGTGGGGGTACCGCGTATTCGTTAGGGACCGGCCAAGTAGGGACGGAACTGGCCCTGCTGTTCAGCATCGGCTGGCTGATCGTCGGGATTCGGGGACCCCATGTGTTGAAGGAGTGGAGTTATCGGAGCGGATTTGCCGGCATGGCCGGTTGGGCTGGGAATAGTGCTGGCAGTCGAGCGCTGTCTAGCGGTCCCAAGGCCCCGGTTGCGGGGTCATAAATCAAAGAGAGTAGGTGACATCGTGAGTGGACCGACGATTTGGGTGGACAATAGTAACTTCTACCGTGAGGTTGCACTCAAACAGGCCTGTATGTGTCCGAATTGTAAGATCGTGTGGGCGCACAAAGACTCGCAGTCTTGGATTCTCGAACACTTCGGGAGTCGGTCCATTCCGGTGACATGCCCGGAATGCGGAGTCGCGTCGGTGATCGCCGGTAAACGACTCGGCCCCCGGAAAATTTACATTGAGCCGGTCCCAGAACCCGTCCGCGCCAGGATCGAACACCACAAGACGGGCTGGTTCGGACGGAAGGCCCGAGAAGGCAAGACCGACGACTGGGACTACGAGAGGGGGTAATGGCGACGGTGAATGACCAACCGCACTATCTGATTCCCAAGCCCACCCGGCGATCGTATGAAGTCATGCCCGGATGGGGCCTCGTGGAATTTGGTCTCATTGGGACGGGAACTGTCTTGGGCGCCATGGGTTTTGGGCTCGCGAGCCTGCTGGGTCTACCCATTCCGGTAAGTGCCATCGTGGCGATCCTCCCGATGGCCATCGGCGGATTCCTGGCTTTTCCCCCACCCACGGGCGAGCCCATGTATGTTCAGGTGCTGGCGGCCAAGGAGTACCTGCAACGACCCAAACAAATCGTGTACGACTGGACGGCCGGCGATGATTAGCCGATCGCATCTTGGTTACCCGCTCTCTTCGGAGAGCGGGTTTTTTGTTCTGCCCAAGTATTGTATGGACACTCAAGGAGGCGATGTTCATGACTCAAACGAAGGGCACCACGCTGGGCCCCTGCCCAGCCTGTGGGAAAGGCGACCTCGTAGAGAGCGCCAAGGCCTGGGGCTGTTCGCGGTGGAAACCCGCGGATGGAGGATGCAAGTACACCATTTGGAAGACTGTCGTCGGTAAGAAACTGACGGTGGAACAGATCAAACAGTTGCTGGCCGGAGAGACCACCGAGGAAATCCAAGGGTTCCAAAATCCAAAGACTCGCAAGCCTTTCCGTGCACGCCTGCGTATCGACGACCCGAACACCGGGCATATCGCGCTCGTGTTTGAGCTGCGTAAAGAACCGGACAGAAAGGAAGGTTAACATGCCGATCTTCCCACGACCCAAACACACCGCTCCGTCTTCGGCTCCGACGGGGATAAGAACGTTTGTGAAAGCCAAACCGACCGCGGCCGAGCAAGCGGTGCTCACGGCCCAAGCCTGGCTCCCGTTACGCGACTTGCGCGATGGCTGCCTCGTCCGAAACGATGGCGCGACCGTGGCGGGCCTGCAGATTGCCCCGTATAGCCTCGCCTTAAAGTCGGGGCGCGAACAAACCCAGGCCGTGCAAGCGCTCACCGCCGCGTTGAATGGCATCGATGGGGCCTGGCAATGGCTTTCGGTCTACCGGCCGGTCGATCTGAACCAGTACCTCGCGACAGTGGACGGCACGATCGAGACGATGCCCCAAGGCAAACGTCGCCAGATCTTAGCCGACTATTTGCGTTGGGCGACCCACCTCGTTCGGGCCGGGGAGACGGTCGAACGGAAATATTATCTGTTGCTCACCCGGATGGGGAAAGACGCCGCCCAAGACCACCAGAACATGCTGACTCAGCTCACCGGGGCGCTGCACACGATTCGAGGATTTCAAGCGACCCCCTTGGACGATGCGGCCTGGCGGGAACTACTCTTCTTAGCGTTCCATGCCGAGCAAGCGGCGGTCGAGACGATTCCCGACGGATTCCCCCGGCAAGCGCCGGTGTATGACCTCAGCAAGGAGGTGGGTCATGCCGAAACCGATTAGTCCTGCACAAAACGCGACCCTCGCCAACGTGTTTGCTCCGGAGGCCCTGACCTTTCACCCCCAAGCGGTGGACATTGGCGCACAGTGGGCGCGGGTGTATACCCTCCAAGCCTTCCCCTCGTCCGTGGAGATCGGCTGGCTGACCCGGCTCGCGAATCTGCCCGGCGTGACCTTGAGCCTCCAGACCCAGCCCGAAGATCCCTTGCAAATCGTGCAGGCCCTGAATCGGCGGATTGGGCAATTAGGTGGCCAACTGGCCACCCTCAAAGGGGGACCCCTGATCGCTCAGCGACTAGAACGGCAGATGACCGACGCAGAAACGCTGATCCGGCAGATCGACGCCGAACAACAGCAAGTGTTTCAAGTGGCCTTGTTTCTCATCGTGCATGCGGTAGACGCCACGACAGGCCTGCTGGCCTGTCGTCGACTGGAAGCCACCTGTGCCGCCCAGGGCATGCGAGCTCGTCCTCTGATCTACCGCCAGGAACTCGGCCTGTTGGCCGGGGGGCCATGGGGCCTTTGGCCCAAGGGCCTCCAAGGGGATACGCCCCACACGTGGCCGGTGGCCACATTGGCTGCGGCCTGGCCGTTTGGCGGCGGGGGCATCAATCACGGCAGCGGCATGGTGTTGGGCCACGACCAAGACGGGGGCTTGGTGCTGATCAATCGCTGGACCCCTCCGGTGGAGACGGGCATTGCCAACAAGAACTTCGCCATCCTGGCCCCTCCGGGTGGCGGCAAATCTCATGCGGTGAAAGTGGCCATGGTGCGCGAATGGGCGCTGGGAGCCAAAGTCCTCGTCATCGATCCCGAGCGCGAATATCGCCCACTCGCCCAGGCCTTGGACGGGACCTGGGTGAACTGCGCGGGTGGCGGCACCCGGATCAATCCCCTTCAGGCCCCGGCACTCCCGGTCGAAGTGGATGAGGAGGGGACACCGCTGGCTGGAACGCCCTTGGTGGCGCATGTGCAGCGAGTCTTGGACTTTCTCGCGACCTATTTGCCCGACCTCATCGCGATCCAACGGGCGCATCTGGAACAGGCCGTGGAAGAGGCGTATGCCGCCCAAGGGATTGCGCTGGGGAGTCCCCCTGAGCAAATTGCCAGGATCGCCCCGGACCAATGGCCGCACCTGGGGACGCTGTATCAGCAGTGTCAGAGCCATGCTATCGAATCCGACGACTGGAAAACCTTGACCGCGCTCCTCCGAACCGCCGGGAAAGGCGTCTTGGCTGACTTGTGGGCCGGACCCAGCACCGTGCCGGCGACCCAAGCCGCGAATTTCGTGGTGCTCGATATTCATGATCTGGCGGATGCGCCGGATCATGTCAAGCGGGCGCAATACGTCAATGTGCTCGGCTATGCCTGGGACTTGGTCCGTGCCGATCGCTCGGCCAAAAAGATGCTGGTGGTCGATGAGGCCTGGATGCTCATTGCTCAGGACGCTCCGGAAGCGCTCAAATTCATGAAGAGCTTGTCCAAGCGGATTCGCAAGTACGACGGTAGCATGAACGTGGTCACCCAAAACGTGATCGACTTCCTGGCGCCTTCGATTCGCGACGACGGCGAGCAAGTGTTGACCAACTCCGCGTTCGTCCTTCTGCTGAGGCAAGGCGGTAAAGACTTGCAGGCGCTCACTGAGATCTTCGCGCTGAGTGACGCCGAGCAAGACAAACTCACCAACGCGCACGTTGGCGAGGGACTGTTGATTGCGGGCAATCAACGGGCGTGGATTCGCATTGATACGGCCCCTCATGAGACGGCGCTAATCTATGGGCGTGGACATCGGGGATAGGCCGGTAGAGAAGAAAGGAGGGGAATCGTGGATGATTGGCTCGAACAGCGCCTGAAAGGGGAGGCGAAACGCCGATGGTGGCTCTGGCTTCTCGGCGGCGGGCTCGTGACCGCCGGACCGATCCTGGGAATCGTCCTGATCGTTATCGTGGCTGCCGTGTTTCTCGGCGGCTTTGGCTCCGGGATCCCAGGCCCGGTTACCGGGACGTCGCCCCCGATGGGCACCTCCACGGCCCGGGCGATCGAATGGCTCCCCGCAGTGGACGCGAGCGCTCCTGGCCTGCCCAATGCACTCGGTTTAGCGGTGATCGCGCAAGCCAGTGGTGGCGCTGTGTATGGGGATCGCTCCTATTGTGTGCAAGGTACCCAGGAGCAATCGTCGGGGCTTCGCTGTCGGAGCGCCTTAGGTCACGGGTGGAAGAATCTCGGCGAAAGCTACGGCCTCACCGGTATCAACGGGAAAGACGTGACGCTTCCTAGCCACGCCAGTGGCAAATCGCCCCATACCGTCCGCTGGAATGTGTCCATTGGTTTAGGCCGCTTGGCCCACACTTTGGCGACCGATCCCGTGCTCCACACCGCCCTTTCCCGGTTTCACCGAGAAACGCAAACCCCACCCGGATGGGTGTCATCCGGGTATGCCGTCACCATACGGCCCGACCTCGCATCGTACCGCCATGCTCAAATGGCCGCCTGGGCGATGGCACCTTGGTCGGCGTCTAGGTATGCAGATCCCAACGGGGAACGCGATTGGATCTTCGTGGTGGCCGCAGCCCCGGTGGGACCCGCCTGGACTATCGAATGGGCGCCTCCCACCACGGTATGTTCTCCCGTGCGAAATACCGGAACCGTCGGCGAAACGGTGACGAAGAGTGGGAAAGGGAAGAAACCCACCCCGACCAAAACCGTCACGACAACTGGGACCAAACCGGTGTGTCATGTGGTCCTCCATGACCTCACGGGACATGCATTGGAACTGCCCGTTCGCGTCTACGCGACGCTCAAGAACGGCCATACCGTGGGCTTGCATGATTCTGCGCTCGACTCTGCCGTGCCGGTGTGGCCCGGTGGGACCGTGTTTGGTTGGCAGGTCCATCTGCACCAGGTGCAGTCCGTTACGGCGGAGTGGCCGGGCGTCACGGACACCATGCCTTGGCCCCCAATTAGCGGTCAGGGGCTAGGAAAGGTCCGTCACGTGCCGGTGACCAAGGCCGTGGCCCACTGGTGGCGGGATATTCAGGTCGCGAGCCACAAAACCGGAGTGCCAGCCGATTGGATTGCCAGCACCATGATGGTCGAGTCTGGGGGGCAACCGGGAGCTGGGGGCAATGGCTTCGCCGGAGCCTTCGGACTCATGCAGGTAGAACCCGCCATCGCCCGGCGCTTACCGGGATACACGCTCGGCGCCCGACAACATCCGGCCGAGAATTTGGTATTGGGCGCAGAGTTACTGCGAGAGAATTACCAGATTTTCCATTCGTGGCGACTGGCCAGTGCTGGGTATTACGGGGGAGCCGGAGCCGTCGAAGGCGCTGGAGTCACCCCTGGGATGTCCTGGAACCAAGCCGCCCGGCGACTGAACGTGGTGCCCGCTCCCGGAGCCGGGAACGTCGATACCCTGGCTCAATACGTGGAGATCGTGGCCAGCACGGCCCGAGTTGTCGCCCAATTCCACCGATAAAGTCACCACGAATCACCGAGGTCACGCATCCCTTCCCGCATCGACATCCTAATCCCAGGAGGAGTATCCATGCCATCACTGACTCTATTAGCCGTTCCGGAAGGCTCGCCACGGATTCAGGAAGCCGAACAAACCGGATGGATGGTCTCGACCATCGCTGGCCCGTTGGACGCTGCCACCCAAGCCGCTGCCTGGCGATCCCTGAGTCGCAGCCCGGGTCAAGCCATTTGGGTCCATTGGGCTGGTTTACGTTCGCCGGATCTCGCCAGCTTGCGGCGATTCCGGGTGGCCTGTTCCGATACGCGGATTATCGTCGAAGTTCCGGGCGATTTGACGCCGCCCGATGACACCCTGGCCCAGGTCGTAGGCTTGGGGGTTTGGGATATTGTCCGAAGCCCGCGCATCAGCCTGGCCGAGGTCTTGGCACATCCCGCTTCGTTTGCCGCTGCAGCCTTGTGGCAAGGCGGTGTCCATACATTCGATGAACCGGAGTTAATGAAAG
>JAJZZH010000221.1 GCA_021797675.1 Bacillota bacterium
TCCCTTACGAAATTGCATCCGGCACCTCCCTTATGAAGGTACCGGTTCGCGATCGGACAGCAATTTTCCTTTAACGTATTCCAGGTTTTTGGGAATTGCTTTACCTTTCTTTCCGGCTTGCATAGTTGGACTAAACCGCTGCGCGGTGGTTCAAAAACGGTCGACCTGATTTTCCAGCTTGGTCGGTTTGACGGGAGTGCCGAGCGTGATCGTATAATACGAGGGTAGGCAAGCGGCGACGGAACTAGGTGGAAGGAGGATCGTGCGATATGATCCAACCGCCTCCTGAGCACGTTGATGCAATTCCTGATCGGGCAATTCCTCGCGCATTCGCGGCCTTACGGGGTCACACGATTGATTGTCCATAGAGGTCGCCGTTCGACCGCGGTGTAGTCCAACAGAGTTATCGAAAGTCCTTGGCAGTGCCTCGCCGGGGATCTTTTTTGGTTCGCCAGGACTTCCGATAACTCTCTACTTATTATGCAAAAGCGGAACAATAAATGGACAAGCTCCTAGAAAGGGAATTTCGTTGGGCTAATGATGCAGTTTCGGGGGCGAATATGCAGGGGGAACAGCCTGCGTTTCACTGAGGGTAGCTGTGCACCCAGGGACTGAGAACGGATTCGACCGATTGGCATTTTTCAACCAAGTAGAGGGTCGCGGCTCGTCGAGTGTGTTCCTCCCTTTCCAACCGGAATCGAGATGGCCGAAGAGGGCCGTTTAGACGAGAACACGGGGAAATCCAACCACAGATTGCACATAGCCGTAATTTCAGTAGCAGTTTCGGCGTCTACGCCGGTGCCGTGGTCATGATACTTCGCTTCCACCTTCGGCAAATCGTCGACCAGCCGATCAATAACTCGCACGAGATGGTCGGGACCAATCCAGTCGTCGACCAGCGCGGGCAGCGCCAATGGTTGATGCCGGGAGACCTCCACTCGAAATTTCATGCGATCCGCCCGTTCAGGGACCTAATCCTTACCCATTAGCGCGGCATATATTACCATCGTACGGGGGAACACATGGCCGGAAGGTTTCAGGGTGACGCCCCCACGACCGATGTCAGCCGCAGGAACAGTCTCTTGGAGGGGCTCTTAAGTGCACACCAAGGCCCCGTCGCCAAATGCGACGGGGACCACCGCAAAGCCGAAACTTACCGCCCTGGCACCAGGTGGGTCCATCACCAACAAAGTACGTGCCATTGCCGCTATCCACGCCACAGAGTTTTCACGCCCGGCTCCCCGTCACGCTTACGACCCAGAAATCCGCCGAGTTTGGCCATCGCGCGCACCGCGTCCCGCAGGGTCAGGGGTTGATCCTCCGGCCGCCGCGGGTTCTGCGTGACGACCACGCGTTCTAACACCTCGATTTCGGTGGGGCGAAAAGGCACGCTCGGATCCTGATAGCCGACTTGATAGGTCATCCCCAGGCGTTACCAGGCGACCACCGAGTACAGTGTGACGGCCGCGGATTCCGAGGCGTTCTACACCGCGACGGAGCGACCGGACGTCCCGCCTGAAGCGGTGCTCGTGCTCTCGGTCGACGGGAAAGGGGTCATCATGCGCCCGGAAGCACTGCGTCCGGCCACCGCGAAGGCGGCGGCGAAGAGCCAGTCCAAACTGGCCACCCGGGTTTCCCCGGGGGAGAAGCGGGATCGCAAGCGCATGGCGGAAGTCGGGGCGGTGTACGACGTGCGGCCCGTCATCCGCACGCCGGAAGACGTCCTGCGGTCGAAGGCCCCCAAGGAGCCGGCTTCCGCCGCAGGCGGGGAGGCCGCGGCGACGCAAGCCCCGCCCGCGGCGCCGGTGGCTGAGAACAAATGGGTCACGGCCAGCGTGGTGGACAATGTGGCCACGGTGGTGGAGCAGGTGTTCAACGAAGCCGAGCAGCGCGATCCAACGCATGCGCGAGAGTGGATCGCGCTCGTGGACGGGAACAACGATCAGATCAATCAAATCGAGGCGCAAGCGCAGGCCCGAGGGATCAAGGTCACCATGCATATCGATTGCATCCATTGGCTCGAATACCTCTGGCTAGCGGCGTGGTGCTTCTTCGCCAAGGGCGATGCCGAAGCCGAAGCGTGGGTGCGGACGCAAGCGCTCGCCATCTTACGCGGGAACGCCAGTGTGGTGGCGGCCGCGATGGGTCGCAAGGCGACGGTGCTGGGCCTGAATGCCGAGCGGCGCAAGGCGGTCGACAAATGTGTCCAGTATCTGCTCAACAAAAAGGAGTATTTGGACTATCCGACCGCGCTGGCGCGCGGCTGGCCGATTGGGACCGGGGTCATCGAAGGCGCGTGTCGCTATTTGGTGCAAGACCGCATGGACCGCACCGGAGCCCGGTGGGGCTTGCGGGGAGCCGAAAGCGTCTTGAAGTTGCGCGGTCTGATGAGCAATGGCGATTTTGACGTCTACTGGGCATACCATTACGCCCGAGAACAGGACCGCGTCCATCGGGCGCGATACGCGCCCGAGAAGACTTCGCGGGTCGCGTAACCATCGTCGTACCGGGGTCCTCCCGCGCCGCTTCCGACGGATTCCGCGCGTATC
>JAJZZH010000053.1 GCA_021797675.1 Bacillota bacterium
TGCGGGAATTCTCGAGCGCCGACGGGACCAGGACCGGCGGCGGAACCGCCGCCACCAACGCATCTACGGCCATACACATAGAACATTCCTCCAGTCACAAATTGGATGAATGCACCATAGCAAACAAGCGTGGATTTGTTCACACACAATTTACCAATTGCCGCGGCTTCGGCACTTAAAAATCTTTATGACCGGATATATATATAGCTAATTTTTTACTCTCAACAAGAGGTTTACCTGCTCTCGGAGAGCTATTCCACGGTGACGCTCTTAGCCAAGTTTCTTGGTTTGTCGATGTCTTCTCCGCGAAGGGATGCCGTCCAATAGGCGAGAAGCTGGAGGGGCAACGCGGCCAGCGCCGGCGCTAACAGCGGATCGGGTGCGGCAATGGTAGCCAACGAGTCATCTCCCCATGACTCCTGCAGGGCGGCTGCACCGACGGCGTAGACCCGTGCACCCCGGGCCTTCACCTCAGCCACATTGGACTGCACCTTTGCCATCAACCGAGGCTGGGTGGCAATCGCCACCACCGGCACCCCTTCGGTGATCAAGGCCAGGGTCCCGTGTTTCAGTTCTCCTGCCGGATAGGCCTCGGCATGAATATAGCTTATCTCCTTCATCTTCAGCTGGCCTTCCATCGCCAGCGCATAATCAATTCCGCGGCCAATATAGAACATCTGCTCCTGGTCTGTCAGACTCTGGGCCGCTAACCGGATGCCTTCGGAGGCGGCAAGCCACTGCTCGGCCAAGGCGGGAAGGGACGCCAGCTTAGCAACCAAGTCCGTGCGCGCCCGATGGCGGGCGTCGGCCAGCGCCAGGGCCAGCGCGGTCAGCAGGAGAATCTGCGTCGTGTAGGCCTTGGTCGAGGCGACGGCGATTTCCGGACCGGCGTAGGTATAGCCCACGGCACCGGCTTCGCGAGCTACGGTGGAGCCCACCGTGTTGGTAATGGCATAGGTGGCCAAGCCTCGCTGTTTCGCAAGCGCGAGCGAGGCTAAGGTGTCCGCCGTCTCCCCCGACTGGGACACGGCCAGCACGAGCGTGTTCGGCAGCAAGATGGGATCGCGATAACGAAATTCCGATGCCACGTCGACATCGACCGGAATTCGCGCCAGGGTTTCGATCAGCGCCTTGCCAACCAATCCGGCGTGATACGCGGTCCCCGCGGCCACGATTTGAATGCGCTCCCATCCAGCCAAGGCGGCCCGAGCAAGCCCCATCGCCTCCACCTGGATACGTTCACCCTGAACCCGTTCCAACAGGCAGTCTGACCATGCTTCCGGCTGTTCGAGGATTTCCTTGAGCATAAAGTGGGGATAGCCGCCGCGCTCGGCTTGACGGATGTCCCAGTCGACGGTCATTTCGGGCCGGTCGACCAACGCGCCCTGTTCATTCCAAATTCTGATCGTCTTCGGCGTCACCGCCGCCATATCGCCGTTTTCCAAGACGATTGCGCGACGCGTTGCGTCCAAAAACGCGGTAAAATCCGACGCAATGTAGTTCGCCGCATCCCCCCGGCCAATAATCAAAGGACTCGCGCGGCGGACGGCAACCACATAGTCCGGCTGTTGGCCAGAAACGGCCAAAAAGGCGTAGGCTCCTTGCAGGCGTGCCTCGGTGTTTCGTGCCGCAGTCAGCAAGTCGGTGGCTCCCCCGTAATCTTCGAGCAAATGGGGAATCACCTCGGTATCAGTGTCAGAGACAAACCGGTGCCCGCGGGCCATCAGTTCCCCTTTGAGTTCGCGGTAATTTTCCACAATTCCATTATGGACGACGGCGATTTGACCATGGCAATCCGTGTGCGGATGGGCGTTTTCATCCGTCGGCGCTCCATGAGTGGCCCACCGCGTGTGGGCGATTCCGCACGGCAAGGCGCGCGGCAATAAATCCTGGCGGGCGGCCAACATGGACACTTTGCCTTTCGCCTTGCTCAGCGCCAGGCCCTCGGGACCGGAGAGGGCTATTCCGGCGGAATCGTAACCCCGGTATTCGAGTCGTTGGAGTCCTTGCAACAAGATAGGAAGGGCATCTTCGGCCCCGACGACTCCTACAATTCCGCACATACGGGTTCGTCCTTTCTGCCTATCCGCTTACGACGACTGCCCGGATAGATGGAGGATAGATAGATGGATGGATGGATGGATGGATGGATGGCTTCGGAGCGCGCACGCGCATCCCGAAGCCACCTGGTTAGCCCCCAGTCGACGGTCAAACCGTCGGGGTTTGGATTCCCCGAGCGCCCAGTTCTTCTTCGACCGATTGGACCAAGCGCCTAGCCCACGTTTCGATGTGTTCGCGATCTCGGCCTTCGACCATCACGCGCAGCAAAGGTTCCGTGCCCGAGGGGCGAATCAGCACACGGCCGTCGGATCCCAAGTCCCGTTCTGCCTCAGCAACCCGCTGCTTGAGCCGGGCCAAACGGCTCCAGTCCTCCAAGGGCGTTGTTAAGCGGACATTATGCAACACCTGTGGATAACGCTCAAGGGGGGCGGTCAATTCCGCCAGCGAGTGGCGGCTGCTCCGCATTTCGGCCATCACGGCGAGGGCCGTCAACAGCCCGTCTCCGGTTTCCAACCACTGCTTGAGAATCACGTGCCCAGACTGTTCACCGCCCAACACCGCGCCGATTTCCTGCATCCGCTCAGCTACCCAGCGATCACCGACCGGCGTGCGGGCCAAGCGGATGCCTTCCGCCGCCAGCGCGCGTTCTAAGCCGAGATTGGACATCACCGTCGCCACCACCTGGCCCCCGGCGAGTTCCCCACGGCGTTTCAGACCGCACGCCAACACATACAAGACCGCATCTCCATCCACAATATGCCCCTGTTCATCGACCGCGATCAACCGATCGGCGTCACCGTCAAAGGCGAATCCGAGATCCGCATTGCGCTCGCGCACGGCGTGTTGCAGGGCTTCCGGATGGGTCGCGCCGGACGCCTGATTGATGCGTTCACCGCACTCCTCGGCGTGGATGGCGCTAACCTTCACGCCCAACGCCTCCAACACCGGCACCGCGGTACTGATCGCGGCCCCGTGGGCCAGGTCCACCACCACATTGAGCGGGTCAATCCGGCCCCAAAAATTCTGGACCAAAAACTGGCGATAGCCGAGGACGGCATCGTCCTCTAAGTGGCGTATCGGTGCAATCTGCTCGGGTTCCACGCTGAGTTGGGCCGCGTCCTCCATGCTCGCTTCGACCGCTGCCTCCCGTTCCGGCGGCCACTTCCGCCCGAGACCGTCCAGCAGCTTGATGCCATTGTAGCGGGGAGGGTTATGCGAGGCGGAAATCATGGCCCCGCCGTCGGCGGCGGTCGATTTGATCAAATAGGCCAACGCCGGGGTGGGCACCATGCCCGCCATCTCCACTTCAACCCCCAGCGCCGTCAGTCCTGCCGCAACGCCAGCCTCCAACATGCCGCTCGACGTCCGGGTGTCTCTGGCTACCACCACTCGAGTTCCCGGTCCCCATAGCGCCCCGGCGGACTTGCCGATGGCCAACGCCATTTCTACCGTTAATTCCCGATTAGCTACGCCCCGCGCTCCGTCGGTTCCAAATAGCGCCATCCCTTTCGACTCCCCTCAATACCCTCATCATATTCATAAGCATTCCACCGTTACCTAGGCAACCATCACTTCGGTGCGATGTCAATCGACACTTGCACAAGATTGCCGTTCACCGCCGAGACCGAAGCCGGCAGGGTTACCGGAATCGACCCCTTCACCGGTCCCGTCATCCCGCTGACGCTGATTGCGGTCGTGTACACCGTGCTGATTTTCCCAATCACGCTCTTGGGACCGGTGATGGTCAGTTGGCGCGGCGTCACCGCAATACTGCTAATCGCATACCCAGCCGACGGGTGCCCGCTAATCCGCACGACGACGCCCACGGTCACTTCGGGCGGCTTGCGACGGATGGTGGCCGCCACCGATACCATGGGCGGGCTCACCTCCACGTGGGAGACCGTCTCCCCGTTGGCCGCCACCGGCACGAGCATGCTCTGATCCTGAAAGTCGGCATTGTGCCCCGCGACTGGAACCGTGGCCACCACCTTTTTCACCCGGTTGAGGTCCTGCATGGGGCCGGAAATGACGGCGCGGCTAATCTGGGGCACCAGGCTCTGCACTTCGTATTTCGCGGGTGTTGCCCCCTGCGGCTCCACCGTCACCGGCAATTTTCGGGTTCCCATCTGATCCAGGGTGACCGTCACTTGCGCAGGGGCAATGCTGACCGACGTGGTCCCCGGGGGGGAAGAGGAGACGATCGGCAACGTATAGGTCCCCGGGCGGGTGATGTTACTCAAATTGACCCACGCCGTCACATTTCCCCGTTTGACCGAGGACAGAGACTTGGAAGGACCCTGCAGCTGCACATCCACCGCGCTGGGATGCATGCTGGTCACGGTCAGATTACTCCCCTTGGGGGGACTCCATTGCAAGGTCAGCGGACCGACCGCCACTTGTTTTTCCGGCGGCCGAGTATGGGTGGTCGCGCCATTGACCTGCAGCCAAAGAAAAATGGCCGCCAGCACGGAAAGAATCTTTAACACGGTATCATTGTCTAACAGACGGTCCATCATCCGCCGGCACCCCGATGCCAGATTTTGAACCCGGGATAGGTCTTCGGCCGCACCAAAAGCCGGGTCAGCATTTCACGCAAGGCGCGGTCCTCCAGCCGCCGCTGCAGGCGGCCCTCAACTGCCAGTGAAATCCACCCCGTCTCTTCCGACACCGCCACCACCGCCGCATCCGATTGCTCACTAATGCCCAGCGCAGCCCGGTGGCGGCTTCCGAGCTCGCTTCCCGGTTGCGCGCTCTCCGTCAGCGGCAAGAAGGCCGCTGCCGCCACCACGCGATCGCCACGCACGATACACGCCCCGTCGTGCAACGGCGTGTTGGGCACAAAGAGATTTTCCAACAGGGCACTAGACACGCGGGCGTCGATGGGAATCCCCGTGGCCACATACTCGTTGAGTCCCGTGGTGCGCTCAAGCACAATCAGGGCTCCAGTCCGAGACCGTCCCAGATGGTCGGCAGCGCGGGCGACCTCGTCGACGACCCGCCCCCAATCGGTCTCTTCATGCTGGCGCAACAAGGACTCCGACGAAAAAAACCTGCCCTGCCCGATCGTCTCCAGCGCGCGCCGGAGTTCGGGTTGAAACACGATCGGCAACGCCACCACCAGCATCACTTGAATTTGCTGTAAAACGTAGTGCGTCGCATTGAGACGCAGCCATCGGGAAACTGGAACGGCAATCAGCACGGCAATAATTCCCTTGACCAATTGGACCGCGCGCGTGCCGCGAATTAATAAGAACAGCCGATAAAAACCGTACGCTACAATGCCAATGTCTACCACAGCTAAAACTGCCGACGACCAGCTTAGGCTGTCAAGAAATCCAAACACTCCATCCCACCTTTGTCGGACCCAGCACGCCGGGGTCTCTCCGTTTCAGGGTAACACATGTGACCCCTCTTCCGCAGCTTCGCCGGCCCCTCCCTACCTTATATATTATGGACTATTTGCATGGTGCTGGCACCGTTCTTATCGAACCTTAACCCCGGCCACAGTATGTTAGACTGTTCGAGAGGTGAATCATGGTTAATAGGAACCCCCCAAGTGAACCCAAATTGGGGATTGCCGCCGCTGTGGTCCGGTCGCTCACCGTGGTCTGGCTTTTCTTAACCATGGTCTTCGACATCTGGTGGCATCACACCTGGAGCGGTCCGGGACCGGACCATGCCGAACGACTCGATAAGGTGTACCGGCGGCAGGCCATCCGGTTTCGCGCTACCGCGGAGGCGTTGGGCGGGATCCTGATTAAGGTCGGCCAGTTTCTCTCGAGCCGAGTGGATCTCCTCCCCAAGGTGTTTATCGATGAAATTCAATCCTTGCAGGACAATGTGGCGGCGGCTTCCTGGCCCGCGATTGAGCGGGTGCTGATCGACGAATTGGGCCCGCTCTCCGCGCGCTTCTCGCGCCTTGAACGCACGCCCTTGGCCTCGGCTTCGCTGGGCCAAGTGTACCGCGCCTGGTTGCCTGACGGCACCGAGGCGGCGGTCAAGGTCCGGCGCCCGGGAATCGAACAGGCCGTTGCCGCCGACTTGCGCGCGGTCGGATTCGTCGTCGCCCTGGCCAACCGCTTTACCCAGTTCGGCCGCACCTTCGACCTGATAACGGTGCTGCGTGAATTTCGCGAAAGCGTCGACCAAGAGCTCGACTATCATCGGGAAGCGACCAACACGGAGCATATTCGCGGCATCCTGTCCGTGTTTCCCTGGGTCTATGTTCCCCGGACGTTTCCCGCCTGGTCAACCGCCCGTGTGCTCACGATGGAGTTCAAGTCGGGCATCAAGATTACCCAGTTGGAGACGCTCCGCGCCCACGGCCACGAGCCCTCGGTCCTGGCCGAACGCCTGATTCGCATGTATCTGCATATGGTCTTGGTTGAAGGATTCTACCACGCCGACCCGCACCCGGGCAACATTTGGGTCAACGAAGCGGGGCAATTACTCTTGTTCGACTACGGGATGGTCGGCCGTTTAGACCTGGGATTCAAACGGCAAATGCGCAAGCTTTTCATCGCCGTATCCCAACACAATTCCAAAGCCCTGTTGGATAGCATGGAGTCGCTGGGGATGGTGCTCCCCCGCGCCGACCGGTTGCACCTCAGGGAACGATTGCGCTACATGCTGGACCGCTACTACGCTGAGACCCTGAATCAACTCAACGACCTCGACATCGCCCGCCTATTGCGCGACTTTGCCGAGTTACTGCACGACGACGCCATTCAGGTGCCCGGTGAGCTCGCTTTTCTCGGCCGTACGATCGCCATCTTGGTGGGGCTCGCCACCGTTCTCGACCCCGACATCAATCTCATCAGCTTGTTTGCCCCCTACACCCGCCGCTTCATGACCGAAGAACATGGAGGCGTGGCGGGCTTTGCCGCCGATCGGATGCGGGGTGTGGCCGCCGATGTCGCCGAGCTGCCCGAACTGTCTAACCGGGTGCTCCATCGCCTCGACGAGGGCGACATCGAGACCCAAATCCGCTGGCTCGACGGCGTCCAAGAGATTCGCCACTTGCGCAGGGCGCTCGACGGGCTGACCCATGCCCTCTATGTGCTTGGCTTCCTCTTCATCGCCCTCCTGCTTTATGAGCGCCGGCAAGTGGATTTCGCGGCCCTGGCGCTGGCCGTTTCGGCGGCCTGGGCCGCATATGCCCGCTTTCACCGCGGCCGCCACTAACGGGTTGACCCGCGTCCTGCAACGACCAACGGCTCAGGCGGGTGAGAAGACGTCGTGTTCGCTGACGAAATATGCCAACGCCTGCAATTCCAAGGTAAGGTCGATACTCTGCACCAGCACCGACCCCGGAGGGTGCTGATCGGTCAAGATCGGCACCGGAGCAAAATTCAATATGGCTCCAATCCCGGCCTTGGCCAAGTCTTGGGCCACCTCTTCAGCTGCCCGCGCCGGCACGGTGAGCACCGCCAGCCGAATGGTCTGTTCCTTGACCACGGACACCATCTGGCGCACGTCTTGGACCACGATCCCGCCAATGGTCGTGCCAATCACTTGGGGGTCGTTATCCAACATCGCCACGAATTCCACGTCGCCGGAACTGACCTGGGTATAGCGCACAAGCGCGGTGCCCAGATGCCCGGCCCCGACCAGGACCGCGCGCACGCCCTGATCCAGCCCCAGGATGTGGCGAATCTGCTGGCCGAGATCGCGCACGTCATAGCCCACGCCCCGGGTTCCAAAGGCACCGAAATAAGCCAGATCCTTACGCACTTGCTCGGAAGAATACCCCGTTGCCTCACCCAGCCCTACCGACGTGGTCCGTAAACATTTTAGATTTTCCAGCGCCCTGAGGTAGGCGGGCAATCGCCGGATGGTGCTCTCCGGAATCCGCCGCAAATGTTCTCTACCGTGAACCATCTCAATTCCTTCTTCCCTTAGGATCCTACCGTTTTCCACGCTGCCCGGCGTACCGCTCGGTCCGCCTCAGTTAATGATCGCGACTCACGACGAAGGCCGCCAGTTCTTCCAACGCCACCCGCGCGGCCGCCGGCGGCAACTCTGCAAGCGCCTGGCGGCCCGCTCGAATATACTCGGCCGCCCTCGCTCGCGCGTATTCCAGCGCGCCGCTCCGCTCCAGCGCCCCGCGCATTGCATTCAGCGGCGGGCCTCCTTCCAGGCTGAGATAGTCGTCGACTTCCTGTCGCATCCCGGGCACGCTGCGAGCATAAATGATGGGGAGCGTAAACACGCCGTGGGCAATATCCTCGCCGACCGATTTGCCCAGCCGTTCAGCGCCCGTCGACCAGTCCAACAAATCGTCGACAATTTGGAAGGCCATCCCGATGTCATGGCCAAAGCGCGCCAAGAACTCCACCGCCTCACCTTCCACACCGCCCGCCATGGCTCCCAGCCGACAACTAGATTCCAGGAATCGTGCCGTTTTGGCCTCGATCCGCCGCAAATACGCGGCTTCCGAAGGGATGCGGCCCTGATCCAGATACTGGCGGATTTCACCCGCGCACATCACTCCCACCACGTCAGCCGCCTCCGCCATCACCCGCTGGTCGGGCACGCTGGCAAACAGCTGAAAGGCCCGGGCGAACAGATAGTCCCCGGCGAGCACGGCCACCGTGTTACCAAACTGGTGCTTCACCGACGCGACACCCCGCCTGAGCGCAGCGTCATCGATGATGTCATCGTGAATCAGGGTGGCCATGTGAATCAGTTCCACGCCTGCGGCCACCCGCTCCAGGACGCCGGTGGAATAGGCGGTTCCAAACTGCCCGGCCAGCAGCACCAGCGCGGGCCTAAGCCGCTTGCCGCTTGCGCGCAGCAAATGGTCGGCAAGTTCCGACACGAACTGATCGTCCCGGGTCAAAATATCGGTCAACAGATGGTCGACCGCTATCATCCCCGAATCAACCAACGCAAATACCGCCACCGTATCTCCTTTCGCCTCGGCCGGCTGTCCTTTGACCACCCTAACCACCCTTCAACCAATAAAAGTTGGCGGACTGACTCACGATATGCACCAAGGGCTGGGGGTAGACACCGATGCCAATGGTGCCTACGACCGCGACGACCACGACGACCACCCCGGCGGCCGACCACCGCATGGTCCGCACGCGTTCCGAAACTCCGTCGCGCTGAAACATGGCCTGGAGCGGGCGAAGGTACGCGGCCAATCCGACCAGCGTGCCGACCACGATGCCGACCGCAAATCCCGGTCGGTTCGCAAACAAGGCTGCTTGCACCAAGAAAAACTTCCCCACAAATCCTCCGGTCAAGGGAATGCCCGCAAAGGAGAGCATCCCCACTGTCAGCACCATCGCCAGCCACGGCCGCTGGTACGCCATCCCCTTGAGGTCGGTCAACGTCACCCCGCGGTCCTCGCCTCCCGGTCCGCCTTCCAAGAGGCGGATGACGGCAAACACCGCGATCGCTGCCAGGCCATACGGCAGCAGATAAAACATCATGGCCTGAGCCCCTTGGATATTATGGGTGGCAATCCCAATCAGGAGAAACCCGGCATGCCCAATTCCCGAATACCCCAAGAGGCGTTTGAGGTTCGTCTGCGGCAGGGCCAACAGGTTGCCCACAATCATGGTCAGCACCGCCAGATATCCCAGCAACAGCCCCCACGCACTGGCCTGCCCGTAAAAGCCGAACGCCAGAATGCGCAGGAGAATGATCGCCGCTCCCACTTTGGTGCCGAAGGCCATCAAGTTGGTCACCGGCGTCGGCGATCCCTCGTAGACGTCCGGTACCCACATGTGAAAGGGAACAATCGCCAACTTGAACGTGATTCCTACCACCACCAGCGCCAAACCTGGCCATAACAGCCAGACCTGCGCGTGGCTGGCGATGCCGGGATAGGCGACGAAGATTAGGGTGCTGGTGGCCCCGTAGAGGAGCGCCATACCGAACAGCAAGATGCCGGAAGAAAAGGCTCCCAGCAAGAGATACTTCAGCGCGGCTTCGCCTCCCTCCGCCGTATGCCGGCTCGCCGCCAAGATATAGAGCGGGAGCGATAGCAATTCGATGCCCAAAAACACCGGGATCAAGCTGGTGGCCCCTCCCAAGCCCATCATGCCTAAAACCGAAAGCGCCACCAAGACGGGGAATTCCTCGCCAAAATACTCGGCGTTCCAGGCTAGGAGCAGGGTTGAGATCCCCGCCAACAGGACCAGTTCGGTCACCGCAATGCCGTATTTGTCGATCGCCATCGAATTATACACAATGAGACTGGGGGTGACGTTCCACATGGTGGCGGCATCGATTCCGGCGGCTAACAACGCAACCAAGAGGATCCACGACGCCAACCCCCGCACCTTGGGTACACCCACGATGGCCAAGAGTCCCAGCAGTGCGCCGCCTGCCACGATAATTTCAGGAAGCAAATATCGCATTAACGGATACCTCCCTGCGCGACGGCGAAGTGCACCGCATGGTAAAGCGACGGTACCGCGTGTCCGGTAATGCCCGCCGGCCACACTCCAATCACCGCGACCAAGATTGCGAGGGGCACCAGCCATGCGACCTGGCCGGCGTTCATATCGACCACCGCCGGATGATCCGGGCGCCCTTGCATAATTCCTTGAAACAACCTCAGCATATACCAGGCCGCAACAATCAATACGATCCCGGCCACCACCGCGAATCCCACCTCATGCACCACCAAGCCTTGCATAATCATATATTCGCCCGCAAATCCGGGCAGTCCAGGCAGGCCCAACGTGGCCAGCGCAAAAAACAGGAAGTACGTAGCCAGCCGCGGCGCTCCCTGGTTGAGGCCCATGAGACCGGTGAACTCCCGACTGCCGGTCCGCTCTTCGACGACACCTAAGATGAGGAAGAGGCTCCCCACCATCAGTCCATGCGCCACCATGAGAAACGTTGCGCCCAAAATCCCCGCCGCGGTCAGCGAAAAAATCCCCAGCGCGATCATCGATAGGTGGGACAAAGAGGCATAGGCCGACACCATTTTCATGTCGGTCTGCCGCAGGGCCATCAACGCGCCATAGACCAGACTCACCGCCACCCAAATCATCAAACCGGTCTGATACGCATGCAGTTCGGCACCGAGGATCGGCAACAGCACGCGCAGGAAGCCGAACACCCCCGCCTTCGACAATACCCCCGCCAGCAGCGCGGTAACCGGGGCCGGGGCTTCCCCGTAGGCGTCGGGCATCCAGCCGTGGAATGGCCACAGCGGTGCCTTGATCGCAAAGGCCAGCGCAAACACACCAAAGAGCCAAGGCGCGGCGAGCGACGATACCGGCAGATTGGTCAGCTGACTGATTTCAAAGCTCAGCGACCCCGTCGTCTGGTTGTGAATGACGGCCACCGCCACCACCCCAATCAGCATAAACAGGCTCCCGAACAAGTTCATAATCAACCACTTCAACCCCGCCGCCCGGCCCTTTGCTCCCGACCAGCCGGTCAACAGGAAGAAGATCGGGATCAGAACGACTTCCCAAAAAATATAGAACAAAAACAGATCCACCGCTCCGAAGAGGCCCATCGAGGCAAATTCCATGAAAAGAATCCAACCAAAGTAGGCCCGTCCATATTGAACGTTCGACGCACAAATCGCCACCAGGGTCATGACCGCGGTCAGACCGAGCAAAAAGAGCGCCAAGCCGTCCGCGGTGAAATGCAAACGCACTCCCCAAGCCGGAATCCAGGCCAGGTTCAGGGTGGGTGCGACGCCCCCCAACAAGGCGGCAAACGCGGCAACCTCAAGCGCCGCCACCACCGCTGCCCCCAGTTTGGCCGCCCGGTCCGAAAGCAACAAGACCACCAGCGCGCCGACCAAGGGGATCCCCAACAAGCCAATCCACAGCATGCTTTTCCCCCCTTAGGCCTTTACCAAGCTGTAGGCCAAAACAACGGCCAAGCCCACCATGATCGACAGGGCGTAACGGCGGACATAGCCCGACTGGATGGGCCGCAAATCTTCCGCCCACAGCCAAATCCCATTGGCCACGGCGACCACCGCAATCAAAATGCCACGGTCCATCTGCCGTCGGACCCATGTCCCCGCCGCCATCCAGGGTACCACCGCCACATAGCGCCACCCCGTATCCAGTCCATACGCCGCCAACATCCACCGCCCTGGCCAGCTGTCGATGCCAGCCCGCGCGGGGGTCTCCCGTCGGATGTAAAGCGCATAGGCGACCACCAAGGCCACCACCGCGAGCCCGACGGCCAACAGCGTCCCCCCTATCGGTCCCGTCTCCAGGGCGGCGTGCGGGGCACCGGGATACGCGGCAAACGCCGGGGCCAGCCAGCGGTTGAGCCACGGTCCGAAGAAGCCACCGATGACGGACAGCACGCCTAACGCCATCACCGGCACCGTCATCACCGCCGGAGCCTCGTGGGCATGCGCATAGAGCTGGGGATTCTTGGGAGACCCGAAAAACGTGAGGAAGAAGAGGCGGAACATGTAAAAGCTCGTCATTCCCGCCGTCACCACCCCCACGATCCATAACAGGTCGTGGCCCGAATTGAACGCCTGTCCCAAAATCGCCTCCTTGCTGTAAAATCCGGCAAAAGGAGGAATCCCCGAAATCGCCAGGGTGGCGGCCAAGAAGCTCAGCATCGTCCACGGCATCTTTTTATAGAGTCCGCCCATCTGGCTGAGATCCTGCTCGCCGCCCAACGCATGAATCACCGACCCCGCCGCCAAGAAGAGGCAGGCCTTGAAAAACGCGTGGGTCATGAAGTGAAACACGCCGGCAGTGTACGCACCGACCCCAACGCCCAAGAACATGTAGCCCAGTTGGCTCAGCGTCGAGTACGCCAGGACTTTCTTGATGTCCTGTTGGAAAAAGGCCGCACTCGCGGCATAAATCGCCGTAAAGGTGCCGATCGCGGCCACCGCGTAGGCAACCCCGGGCGCCAAGCGCAAGAGCGGATAGAGGCGGGCCACGAGATATACGCCCGCCGTCACCATGGTCGCCGCGTGAATGAGCGCCGACACCGGGGTCGGTCCTTCCATGGCGTCGACCAGCCAGCCACTGAGTGGAAACTGTGCCGACTTGGCCATCGCCCCGATATAGAACAACACCGCCACCCAGACAAAAAAAGGTGCTCCGGGCGTGGCATGGCTAAAGGCACGAAATAGCGCGGAGTAGGTCACCGCGTGATAGCGCACATAGAGCAGGGCAAGTCCGATTAGCATGCCGACATCGCCCACGGTATTCATCACCAAGGCTTTTTTGGCCGCCCGCACCGCCGAAGGCCGACGATACCAAAAACCAATGAGAAGATACGATGCCAGTCCCACCAGTCCCCAACCAATCAGGAGAATCAACAGGTTGCCGGCCAGGACTAAGAGCAGCATGGAAAAGATAAAAAGGTTAAAATAGCCAAAAAATCGGCCTTGGTCGGAATCGTCCGCCATGTATCCGTTGGCGTAGACGTGGATGAGACCTCCGACTCCAGTAATAATCAGCAACCAAATGCCGGATAGCGGGTCGAGATAGAGATTCCAGGCGATGGGCGGACCAAATCCCGTCACCCAATTAAACAGCGTCACCGAGATCTCACGATGCCCAGGTGCGAGTCCGCCCAGGTGCATATCGGCCGCCACCGCCAAACCGAAACTGGCCAACACCAGCACGCTGGCCCAAATTCCGGCAAGCCGCCTCGGCACGACGCTCTTGAATATCCCAATCGTGACCGCCCCGATCAGCGGCAGGATTAAAATTTCGGTCAAGCCTTGCATTCCTTCGACGCCCCTTTTGTTGCTGTTTACCCCTTCAGGTGCGATATCTCATCAATATCCAAGCGGTGCCGACGGTGATAGACGGCGACCATAATGGCCAGCCCAATGCCCACTTCAGCCGCCGCAGTCGCAATAATCAAAAACGCCATCACCTGTCCCGTCACATCATGATAATTGCGGGCAAATGCGATAAAGGCGAGTGCGGCCGCGTTCCACATCATTTCCGCCGACATAAACATGATCAAGGGGTTTTTCCTGACCAAGACCCCCACCGCGCCAATCATAAAAAGAAGTGCGGCCAGCGCCACCACATAATTGATCATCATGCGCTGTCCTCCCCTTCGGCCCGCACCACCGTCACCCCAGCCGGCAAGGTCCGACCTCCGCCCGCGTTCTTTTCCGCCACCTCCGGGCGATTTAACATCAGCACGCCGACAACGCCGGTGAGCAGCATCAAGCCCACGGCTGCCAGCATCACGAACGCCGGTCCCCATAGCAACTGGCCTACCGCGTGCAGCCCTCCAAACCCGGCCACCACCGGCGCTGCGATTTTCGGCGCGGGATGCAAGACGGCGGTCACCGCGAGCGCCCCCCCGACCAGAAGGCCCAAAATTACGCCCGCCCAGCGCTGTCCTTCCAGCGTGTCGGCAGATTCGGTTTCCTCTTTGCCCGCCGTCAACAACGTGACGACGAACAGGAAGAGCACCATGATGGCTCCGGCGTAGACAATAACCTGGGCGACCGCCAGAAATTCGGCGGACAAGATCAGGTAAATCATCGCCAGGCCCATCGTCACGGCAATCAGGGCCAGTGCACTGTGTACGGGCTGCCGGGCAACCACCACCGCGATCGCAGCCAGCACCAGCA
The DNA here is from genome assembly GCA_021797675.1 of Bacillota bacterium. Taxonomy (GTDB): domain Bacteria; phylum Bacillota; class Sulfobacillia; order Sulfobacillales; family Sulfobacillaceae; genus JAJZXC01. The sequence continues at coordinate 14,624 of JAJZZH010000053.1, forward strand.
AAACCCCGATAACTGCAAACCCTACCATCCCAATCTCCCTCCCCCTTCCTGCCTTCTCACTTCCTGACGGGCGGCGAGAGCAACTCCTCCTTGTCCGCGATCATGTCCGTCCGGTTAAACGCAGCCAATTCATTGAACGGGGTCAGCTGGACGGCATTGGTCGGACAGGCCTCCTCACACATCCCGCAAAAAATACAGCGAATGAGATCCACTTCGTAGTCCACCGAATAGCGGTTGGTCCAGGACACGGGCTTGTCTGTCGGCGCCTCGGCCGCCACCACGCGGATGGCCTGGGCCGGGCACACGGCCTCACAGAGCCCGCAGCCCACGCAGAGTTCATGACCGTCCTCATCGCGCGCCAGCATATGCTTGCCACGAAAGCGAGGCGCGTACTCACGCCGTTTTTCCGGATAGGGAATCGTATCGCGCGGTTCGGCCAGCGCCTTAAAGGTCGTGCCCAGCCCTTTCGCGATCGCCTTGACACCTTGTAGCATGATGACTCCTCCTTTCGTTCTGCCGTGCCCGACCTGCCTTCTGGCTTCTTACCATGGCCTAGCTCGCCGGAGCTACAGCACGCCGCTGACAAACGCCGCGGTGCCCAAGAAATACACAAAGGCCGCCGGCAAAAGGACCTTCCAGCCGAACGACATCAGTTTGTCGTAGCGGAAGCGAGGCAGGGTCGCACGGATCCAAATAAAGACGAAGACGCCGATCCCCACTTTAATAAAATACCAAATAATGGGAGGCAGGAAGCTCGGTCCCGACCAGCCGCCGAAAAACAGGGTGACGATCAAACCGCACTGCGTAATGACGTTAATGTACTCCGCAATATAAAAGAGCGCAAACCGCATGCCCGAGTACTCGGTGTGATAACCCGCGACCAATTCCGACTCGGCTTCAGGCAGGTCAAAGGGCGTTCGGTTGGTCTCCGCAATCGCCGTCGTCGTATAGATCAGAAACGGAATGATTTGGGGAAGCCAGAACCAGCCGTGAGCGCGCTGGGCAAGGACGATGCCCTCCAGGTTCGCCGTGTGCGCCATCAAGAGCACGCCCATGACCGAAAGTCCCATCGCCAGCTCATAGGAGATAATCTGCGCCGTGGCCCGGATTCCGCCCAAGAGCGAATACTTATTCTGTGAAGCCCATCCGCCCAGGATCAGGCCATACACCCCAAGCGAACTGAGCGCAAACGCAATCAAAAGGCCGATGTTCGGATTGGCGATATCCAGCGTAATGGTCAGCCCAAAGAGGTGAATCGGCGCCCCGAAGGGGATCACGGCATCCACCGACAAGGCCGCAAAGGCCGCAATCACGGGCGCCAGGCGGTAGACCCAGGGGTCGGCACCGAGCGGCATCAAATCCTCTTTCAGCATCATTTTGATGGCATCGGCCATCGGCTGTAACAGCCCAGCCGGCCCCACCCGATTGGGTCCCAGGCGCAACTGGAAAAATCCCAGCAAGCGGCGTTCCAACAGCGTGAGGTAGGCAAAGCCGCCCAACAGAATGCCGATCAGCAACAAGATTTTGACAACCAGGATCACAATCTGCAGAATCATCGCGTCTTCACCTCCTCCCGCCGGGTTGCCCTCACGGTCGCCCCGTCCCCAATCCGGTTGAGCGGGCTCTCGCCGACGCCTACGGCCAACACCAGGCGACCAGCGGGCACTCTCGGATCCGGCGCGGCGTTAACCAACAGGGTATCGCCCGCCCCCTCGATCCAAAGCTGCCCCGCTTGGCCAATCTCCAATCGACGCGCGTCTTCCATGCTGAGGCGGCCGGGAAGATCCTTCGCCACCCTGGGGGCCAAAAACTCTGAGGGCAAGCCTCCTTCCATCACCCGGGCGGCACCGATAACCACCAATTCATCGCCGGTCTGCGCTCGGGATTCCGGCCGAGTCACCGGTGCGATGGCTCCCCGGCTATCGCCTCCTGGCATATCGGCGGCAACCTTCCCGGGCCCGCTCCCGTCCTCATCAAAGACCAGGTTTTTCTTCAACGCGTGGGCCCAGGCAAGCAGGTAGGTTCGCACCGGACGCGCTTGTCCAGGGGGGATGGCGGGAGCTTGGGCCGCCTGCGATCGGCCTTCCATATTGACATAGGTGCCGATCACCTCACCCCAACCTGCCCCCGGCACGACAGCGTGGTAGTGTTCCTGGCCCTCCGGCGCAAACAGCCCCTCCTGAACCACCCGCTCCACCGACGTCAAAGCCTCTTCCGCCCGCCTTCGGTCGGGATACTCCCTGAGCAGGTCGCCTCCGAAAACGAGCAAGGTGGTCACCCGCCCGGCGATGCAGTCGTCGAGCACGCTATCCAGCCGGTCGAAACGCGGGTCGATCCCCGCCCGCTCGAATCCCCGCCAGTTGGCCGGGCCAAACATGGGCAACACCGCCGTACGCTCCTCGCGAATCGCTTTGATCGTGAGGAGCACCGATTCCATCTCGGGATCCTTGCCATCCCACAATAAGACCAGATGCTCACTGGCGAGCAAGCTTTGTCCCAGCTCCTGCAGCTGGTCCTGCACCGCCGCCGGGTCTACCCCCGCCAGCGACGGACGCCATCCGCCCAGCTTGGCCGTCAGCGTCTTGACCGCTTCCTGTTCACCGGCCGCCGCGTTCAGTGCCGCCGCGACCACCGCCGCCTCCTGGCCGGGCTCGACGACGACGTTGAGCCCGGGCAGCGTTGGTCGGGTGAGCATCCAAGCCCCGATACCGATGACTTTAAGGTCGGGAAACTGCCGATACCGGTCACGGAGCTTAAGATGCACGACGGGAACGGACTCATACGGGTCCCCGCCCAGGTAGACGACGGTGTCAGCCCGCTCGATATCCTCGAAGGTCCCATTGAGTCCGCTGGGCAGGTATCCCCGCGTCGAACGCACCATGGCGACCCGCTCGGTGCCGAGGACTTCGCGGGCAAACCGGACGATTTGGTTCGCCTCTTCGACCGTGTGCTGGCCGCCGACCAAAATGGCCACCGACTCCGGCCCATGATTGGCTACCGCCTGCGCAATCCATCCCCCCAGATCGGA
>JAJZZH010000031.1 GCA_021797675.1 Bacillota bacterium
GCTGCCATGATGTGCATGCCTCACGGTTTGAAAACTCCAGCGCACGGCTCCGTAATGGAGACCCTGCTCATGGCACTTACCCCTACGAATTGAGGGAAGAGGTTCGCGCGCTATCGCGTCCCGTTAGGGCCGCACTTACGTCCAATGGATCGCTCACCAATTCTGCTTTTGTGCATGCCAACGGATTTCTCCATTAGCATTCGGCAACACGATAAATCCCAGGGTCTCGCAGCACTTAAACACGACCTCATAAGGCAATGCGAGGGCTGTGGCAACGGATTCGACACTCTGCCCTGGATGCGCTGTAACATAATCTTGCACCGCACTAATGGACTGACCCTGCAACTGGGTAATATCTTGAGGTCGGTATATCGCACTCATTTATAGCACCTCCACAATATTCACGGTCACCGATCCTGTTGTAGCGGCTGTCGTCGGAGCATTAAAATTCCATTTGTAGCCATCGACCGCCCATAGCAAACTCGCATTCGCTTGTGAGTCATAAACCGAAGACCGGTCAGCCGTAGTAATACTCCAATTGGTTGCCACGACGGGGTTAGCAGATGTTTCCAGACTATCGGCCGCCCACACATCTCCAGCCGCAGTTTGATCCATCGTATTGTTGATAATAAAACTCCGATGGATGGCCCCCCGATGTAGAGGTAGGGGCAAGCGATAGGCAGCGTTCACTTGTTCATAGGTTGCACTTACGGTGGTTATGACCACTGGATGCGGCGCTAAACTGGCCGTTAGTTCATTAAGAGCTACCGCCCCCGAACGGATAATCCAATCAGGTTTTGCACAATACGGCACCCGTGCTTCAAAGGGAATTCCACCCGATATTGCACAGAACGGACCTCACTCCACCGGATGTCTCGACCGCTCATTCAACCACCTTTTGCAAATAGCCATTTTTTTCGGGATCCTCCGATCGGCCAACCATCGGAACGGAGTCATCCGTCAACACTGCGGCATTTCCGGGCGGAAAGCGGATGACAGTGCCCGGATATTTTTGGGGCACTGGGTCATGCGTGACCTCGAGAAATTGACGGGTTTTCGGTCTGGAGAGCGGACGGATTGCATTGTTCACCATTCGGAACCATGCCGCTCGACCCGCCAAAAGATATGGGTAATGATTAGAACCGGGTCAGGGGATCGCTCTCTTTCGGCCCCGCCAAGCTTGGCTTGGCGACGTCGCGAACCGCAACCCGATCCCTCCCGCGGCCGCGTTGCTGGGCAAGGCGGGGACGGACGCAACGGGCATATTCGCCGCGAGGAACGCTCCGGATCAGCGCGTCAGGACGCTTTCAGCAACTTTCCCTTATACTGCCAGCTAAACGGTTTCGCCAAGGATTGGTTGTAATACGCGATAAATTCCCGCAGGCGTTCTTCGAACGCCGCGACGGAGGCCAAGCTGGACCGTTGGTTCAGCAGGCGGCGCACCGGAATCCTGAACCAACATTCAATTGGATTGAGCCACGAGCAATGCTTGGGCAGATGGAGAAACTGCACCCGGTGCCCGGCGTCTTCCAAGAAGGCCGTCCGACTCGCGTGGTTTTTTTAAAATGCCCGATTTTCCTTGCTTGCCTAACACCGCGTCCGGGATCTCCAGACCATCGTGTTCAATCACGTAGCGGACCAACGCCTCGGATGGATGGGTATTGAGATTACGCACAAATATGCTTCGCCGCCGGGTTACGATCCACCACGTTGCGGATAGGCTGCCGCAAATCGACTTCCGTGCGGGTCGGCTGACTCCACGGCGCTTCAATTTGACCCGTCACGCCATTGCGCGAGGCGATCATCCCGGACGTTCCCTGCCGTGCGTATTCAAATTCCAGGGCTTCGGGCTTCCCGGATCGCATGGGAAGCGCGCGCTGGGTGTGCTCGCGGGCTTTCATGCGCGTCATCTCGTCGGTGGAATGCACCTCGACCCCCACTTGGGCGCACTGCGGTGCGTCCGCACAGAGGTGGCAGACCTTGCGGACATTGGCCTCGAATGCTTGCGGATCGTCCATGTCGGGATTTGACCCATAGCGACTCCAATGGGGCTTGAGATCGGCTTGGGCCAGATACCGCCCGACTTGGCGGGCGGAAATGCTCTCCACGATCCCCGGTTTGGCCGTGTGGGCCAAGGCCGCAGACCGGGCTATCGGTCGTTTGCGCGCACGGCATCGTCTACCTTGGGGTCGGGCACGTTCCCGCCCATCCTGGTCACTATCATTGGCTGCGATTATTTCCGGATTTTTCATCCAGATACTTTGCCGTTACGTTGGGAGCACTGTTTTTTGTGGTTATTTATATTAGCCTAGTTTGATATACTAATATGTCGACGACGTCGACATGGAGGCGAGACGATGTACGAACAATGGGCGGAACGTTGGCGAGTGCTCGGGGATGCGACGCGATTGCACATTCTGCGTCTTCTGAGCGTGCGGGATGCCTGCGTGTGTGAGCTGGTGGACTTGCTTCCCATCAGCCAGTCGGCCGTGTCGCAACACCTGCGGAAGCTGAAGAACGCCGGGTTGGTCCGTGATTATCGCAACAAGTCATGGGTATTTTATGCGTTGCGCTCCGATATCCCCCCCGCCGTTCTAAGTTTGCTGCAGGAACTGCCGGTCCCGGATACGGAGGCGGCGTGGCTTCGAGGGCACCAAGTCGGGGAGGCGTGCTCCCCCCCGGTGACCCGTTCAGGAGGCGATGCCAAGGTGGGGCCGGAATGATGGGGCAGCGCTGGACCGGGCCGCTCCAATCGGGACCTGTGAGGGGTCGGAAGGAGACACGGGCATGGCGGTAGGGCTTGCGGTTGGCCTGTTTCTGATCGTGCTGGTGCTGATTATTGCGCAACCGCGGGGCCTTTCGATTGGATGGACGGCGCTGGGCGGCGCCCTGGTCGCCCTCTTGCTGGGGATTGTGTCCTGGCCCAACGTCGTCACCGTGGTCGGGATTGTCTGGGACGCCACCCTCACCTTTGTGGCCGTCATTCTCATTTCGCTGATTCTCGATGCGGTAGGATTCTTTGAGTGGTCAGCACTGCACATGATCCGCCTCGCCCGCGGGCATGGCATCCGGTTGTTTCTGCTCTTGGGCGTCCTCGGCGCTCTGGTCGCGATGTTTTTCGCCAATGATGGCGCCGCGCTCATCTTAACCCCGATTGTCTATGAACAGGCGAAAGCGCTCAAACTGGATCCCAAGGCGACCTTGGCTCTCATCATGGCCAGCGGGTTTATTGCGGACACCACCTCCCTCCCGTTGGTGGTGTCCAATCTGGTCAACATTGTTTCGGCGGGCTATTTCCATCTCGGCTTCGGCTCCTATGCCCTCCGCATGGTTCCAGTCGATGCGGTGGCGCTGGTGGCCAGTTTGGGGGTTTTGTATCTGTTCTATCGCCGGTCCTTGCCGACGACGGCCTCGACCGCCGCAGTGCCGGCGCCGGCGTCGGCCATCAAGGACCCTCGGGTTTTTCGCGCTGCCTGGATCGTGCTGGGCCTCTTGTTGCTGGGCTATTTCGCGAGCCAGTTTGTGCATTGGCCAGTTGCGATCTTTGCCGGCGGCGCCGCGGTCGGCTTGTTGGTCATTGCCCACCGGAGTCCGGTGGTCACTATCCCTCCGTTAATCCGGAACGCGCCGTGGAAAATCGTGGTGTTTTCGATTGGGATGTATGTGGTGGTCTTCGGTTTGCGAAATGTGGGACTCACGCATTTGTTGGGGACCGTGTTGACGGCCTTGGCTGCCCACGGCGACTTCGTTGGCATCGTCGGCACCGGGGTCGTGGGAGCGCTCCTGTCGTCGGTGATGAACAATATGCCGACGGTCTTGATTAATGCGTTGGCGATCCATGACGCGGCGGTAAGGCCCGCCCTGCATATCGCGATGGCCTACGCGAACGTGGTCGGTTGCGATTTAGGACCCAAGTTCACGCCGATTGGCTCGCTGGCCACGCTGCTCTGGCTGCACGTCTTGGAGCGACGGGGCGTAAGCATCACCTGGGGCTATTATGTCCGCGTCGGGATTACCTTGACGGTCCCCGTGCTGCTGATCACCTTGGCCGCGCTCTGGGGTTGGTCGCAGGTGCTAGGATAGGGGGATGCCGGATGCAGCCGTATGCAATGCGGGGGCGGCAGGGCACGCAACGCGCCGTGGTGTCGACCCGAGATCTTGGTCGGACCTTGGAGATCAAGCGAGAGGCGAGGGGACATCACTGCGGGGTTCAATCCGTGCGCAATCCGAAGGGCAGCGGGAGCCCCCTTCGGACCCCGCTGCCCATGGTGGCCGAGTTCTCGTCGAGTCCCCCAGCCGGGGATGGTCATGCGGGTGACCGGAACGCATCCAGACCTACCGTGCCCCGGTCAGGGACGTATCCGTTGAACGTAAAAGCGGCTCTGTCCAAAGCGCGGCGAGCAGTGAGTGGAGACGGGTACGGGCAGTAGGACAGGGTATGAAACCGTGGCCCTGGCATCCCGGCATCTGGCACGGTGGTACGGCAAGACGTCGCCGCGCCCGTCGCACCGGGGTCAGCCATCTAAGCCAGGGAAGCAATCTAAGCCAGGGAAGCCATCTAAGCCAGGGAAGCCATCTAAGGAGGAAATCGAGGATGTCGCACATCGTGGTCATTGGAGGCAGCGATGCGGGTATCAGCGCAGCCTTGCGCGCCAAAGAATGCGAACCGTCCGCGGCGGTGACGATGCTGGTCGCGGATGCCTTTCCCAATTACAGTATCTGCGGCCTGCCCTTTTATCTCAGCGGCGAGGTGCCGGATTGGCATCAGCTCGCCCATCGGACGCTGGATGAGATTGAGGCTGCGGGTATTCAGGTCCGCTTGCATACCCGGGCCTTGGCGATCGATCCGGCATCGCGTACCGTGCGGGTGCAAGCGGATGGGCACGCCTCAGAGAGTTTAGAGTATGAACGGTTGATCGTCGGGACGGGGGCGGAGCCCATCCGTCCCGCGATTCCCGGCGTCGATCACCTGGGTGTCTTCCTCCTGCATACTATGGAGGATAGTTTTCGGTTGGCGGAGTATCTGGACACCCGCCAACCGCAGCGAGCGCTGATTATCGGGGCCGGCTACATCGGCTTGGAAATGGCCGATGCCCTGTGGCATCGCGGACTGGCGGTAACCGTCGTCGAGCAAGTTGATGCCGTCCTGCCCACCGTAGACCCAGCCTTGGGCTTACGCCTGGGAAACCATCTCACGGATCACGGGATCGCGGTGCGGACCGGCGTGCGGATCGAGCGCATCGCAACAACCAGAGCCCAGTTGCGCGTGACGGGGTCTTCGATGTTCACGGCGGACGTCGACCTGGTCTTGGTCGTGGTGGGGGTGCAACCGGTCGCCGACCTCTTGCACCACGCAGGCTTAGCCCTCGGCATCCGCGGCGCTATTCCGGTGGACCGCACGATGGCCACGGCCCTGCCTGACATTTACGCCGCGGGTGACTGTGTGGAAACGTATCACCGGTTGCTGGGTGCACCAACCTATTTGCCGCTCGGGACGACCGCGCACAAACAAGGGCGGGTCGCAGGCGAAAATGCGGTCGGCGGCCACGCTGAATTTGCAGGATCGCTCGGAACCCAGGTGGTAAAAGCGTTCGACTGGGCGATGGCGCGGACGGGGTTACGGGACCATGAAGCTGCCGCGGCCGGATATCAGCCCCGCACGGTGGAATTCACCGCCTGGGATCACAAGGCCTACTATCCCGGCGCCCGCGAACTGACGTTTCGCATCACCGGGGACCGCGAAACCGGCCGCCTGCTGGGCGCGCAGATCCTGGGCGATTGGCAAGCCGGGGTCGCCAAACGCGTCGATATTTTTGCCATGGCCCTGTATCACCAGATGACGGTGGCCCAACTCCTAGCAGTAGATCTCAGCTACACCCCGCCCTTGGGCAGTCCGTGGGATGCCGTACAAATGGCCGCGGAGCATTGGATCCAATCCGTCCGCACCGAGCGCGTCTAGCATCACGGTGTTGAGTCCCACGATGTTTGGTCGCAAATGCGAGGTGTTTTCTCAAATTTGTTGGGCACGTTTTTCTCGTAGAACTCTAGGGCCAGGAACGCAATCCCGGCTGCATATGCCGCCATCGCCACGGGAAGACTGCCTCGTCGGAACACGCGAGGATGCGCCTGATCTACGTCATCAGACCGCCGCCAGGCGCCAGGCGCCAGGCGGAGACTGGCCGAATGGACGCCCCGTTTATCACGGCCCATCCATTCGGCCAGTGCTAAAGGGGCTCCTTGCGAAAACGGCCAACGAAATCGAGACTGGTCTTGGCCAAATAACTTTAGACTTAACGGCCCGCCCCAGAAACAACATTAATTCCGTAAAGGCATCTTGTATTGGGTGCCTAATTCCTTCTCCATGATGGCAAACGCTGTGAACATCCTACCATCGATGGATCCGAAATCCATCCGCGCGTATCCCATGGGATTTGCCGTGGCGGCCGTCGCCATGGCCCACCGCACCGGCTTAGTAGACTTGCTCAATCAAGAGATCGATCCGAAGCAATGTAAGTTGTCGCCAGGCGTACGCTTGGTAGCCCTGATCGTGGCCGTGCTAGTCGGTCCCATGGCGTTCTATCGTCTGCCCGAATTTTATGCCGGGATGGATTGCGAAGTGCTCTTCGGCGCTGGCTGCCAAGCGGCGGATTTCAATGATGATGCCATCGGCCGGGCGTTGGTGAAGCTGTTTGATGAATCGCAGCGCGGTGCGCTGTTTACCAGCGCCAGTGCGCAAGCGGTGGAACGCTTAGGATTGCCGGCGAGTCCGTCGGCGCATCTGGATACGACTGCCACTTAATCGGGGAGTATGCGCATCCCGACCCCGGAGCCCAGCCGGCCCGGGGACATAATAAGGACTGGCGCCAAGAATCCAAACAATTGGTCTCTGGGGGGGTGACGCGGTCAGATGGGTGGCCGGTGTATCTGGATGTCTCGGACGGCAACACGAATGACGGGACCTGGGGGCGCAGCCAGTAACCGTGACGTGCTAGTCGGTGGAAGTCCGACTGCGGGGACTTCCCGTCCGGGCGCGTAGTGAATCAGACGTTCAGCGTGGGTGACCCGCTGGGCGCAAGCTCTATAGGCGACATTTCTCTTCTCCTGTGGATGCCCCGAATGCGGGGCATGGGCGTCTCCTCCTCTCCTGAATCCATCTTAAATCCGACTCGGTGCGAGCCGCGAATTTTCGGAAAGCGAGAATTCACCACATGAATTCACCACATTAATCCCGAGTTTTGTCTGCTGGGTTTACCGCTCCAACTCATTGTCCCGCGCTCGGGATTGTTGAGAAGAATGGAACGGCGTGACGTATTCCCGGATTAGAGCTTCTAACGGGGAAGCCTGTTGCAATTTTTGGAGTACCCAAAAGGTTTCGTATTCCATCCGGTCATCCGTGACCATCGCCCGTTGCTCGTCGAGTTCTGGGAATGCTCGATGAATCACGGCCACATCGCGCGCCTGATATAGCCGATCGCGTGCCACCCCATCCGCATTGCTCGGGGACCAATCCAAGTCGAATCCCACTGCCCGGGCGAGATGGCGGGTAAACATGCGCAGGGTGCGGCTGTTGCCCTCGCTAAACGGGTGGAGGTAATCCAGATCGGCATACAGTTGGGCCATCCGCATCGCGAATGAGTCGACCGATAGGCCCCGCAAACTGTCGCGTCCATGCAGGTCTGTCAATAGCCGTGCAAGGCCGGATTCCAGGATGCGCCTTGGCGCGTAGGGCACAGCATAGCGTTCGCCCGATTCTAATTCCCGGATTCGACCCATGCCGGAGCATCGCGCCGGAATTGCCCGGGGTGATGATGAGGCAAATCCTGAAAGATACGACGGTGAATGGTTTGTAGATGCAGCGTATCAAAATGGCCGACCACCGGGAATAATTCGAGTTCGCGAATCCGATTGGCTGTTAACAGCCCCTCATCAATGGGATGACCCATTATAAACCGGCTAATTTACGAACGGCTTCATTGAGCTGTGAGTTCGTCAGTTCTCCGTTAATATACCGGGTAAACAACGTCTCAGCTTCCGCGGTCAGATTAAACCCTTCTAACCGCACAGTATTACGTGCAAAGCGCACGGCCTCTTCGCGCTGGGCGCGTTCCGGCTGGGTAATCGTGGGCGTCGTTTTCATCATCCCGCCCCCCTTGTTCTGCTATTATACCACCAACGAAAAATCGGCGCGGGAGCCCCGGCCTTTTAACGTCCTTACGATCGTGCCGATGATGGAACGGCGTTCCCTTAAACAATTGTGGCGCCCCCGTTCTTCCAGCGTGAGTTGCTTCCAGTCCTTGTCCGTGATGCGGTCGCCTTCCAGATGGGACACTTCGAAGTTGCCGCGTTCCCGGAGGTCGGTGATATAGCCGTATGCGGTCACACCGTCCGCGCCGACAAAAGACACGTTATCGTACAGTCTGAACCCGTGGACAGTTCGCATGGCCGGGGTTTTGACACAGGTCCGTCCTTGCTTGTGTTCGTTCGAAAACCGATGGTACGGCTTCCGAGCCTTGAGACGCCGCTCGACCAGATAGGTTGCCGGGAGGTCGAAGGCTCGCTCGCCGGCCGCGATGACATCGCGTCAACAATTTGGGCCTTGGGCAACCTCTGCTGCAACCGATCATGCTTGGTCCGATAGCCGAAGGTGGCTTCCACCGGAATGCCGAACGGTTGCAGTCCGCGCCAGAGCGCCCATTTGTCGCTCTGGATCAGGGCACTGTATCGAAACACCCGGTGTTTGGCCGCCGCTTTCTGGATATTCGGAAAGCCGAATTCCTCCGCCGTGCGCGATCCCTTCGTTCGGTTGCACGTCTCGCATGCAATGACCAGGTTGGCCACGCGATCGGTGCCTCCGCGTCTTCTGGTCGCATGAACCACACGGTTAGTTTGCACAGGAGACGCCCATGCCCCGGGTTCGGGGCACCCACAGGAATGAAAAATGGGGACGGCCAGCCCGGAAGCTCGCGTGGTCGCGATCGGGATATTGTGGTGGTCAGGATCGAGCCGTCTAGATATGGTGGTCGGCAAGGATTTTTCAGAGGAGGTAGTAGCCGAACTGACTAAGTGAATATTTTTTTGGAGTGAAAATTCCCGTTTGCACTATGCTTTTGGGAAATGGGAAATGACGTAATGATTCCAAAGTCGACTACAAAATCGGACATGCGAGAATCCGGGAAATACAGAAATCGGTATTACCGATTCAGTTGGACCTCGCGTTTCGGCAGATCTAAAGACTCTAATGCCCATACAGGACTGAACGTAACGACGTCACCATTTTCGGCACCGCAGGTATTCGACAGCATGAAACCACACGCGCGCCGTTCTAATTGCTCGCCGTCGGGCGCGTATCTGGTAAACGGTATGTTGCTTATGATGTCCCCCCTGTGCGAGAAAGTCTCGGAAAGGGGGTAGGAGTGAAACAATTATAAGCAACGCCGGACTGCTCGAACTGCCGCATCGCGTTCCGTGCACACTCAGCGGTGTAGGGATCGATTGATGGAAAAAGCTCCTTTACCATTACAATGAATTCATCCATCATTACCGAAAAAAATTCCTCCCGGTTTTTTTCCCATGAGTGGTAAACAGCGTGTTCAGCGATTTCTCGTAACGCTCCGCTTCGGAGACGGTCAATCCGGATATGCCAGGAAAAAGCGATAGAGCAGACTGAATCCATGAAAAGTCGGGGGAGTCCCCTAAAGTAAGGGTCCGCCGCCAATCGGAGAGAATGCTTTGGATCTGGCTCCGAACAAAAGAAGATTCGTTTCCGACGCCGTCCACGGAGGTATGTGAATGGAAAGGGTTAGCGCCAATAAGGTTCAAGGGTTTCGAAGGACAATCAACAATTGAGCTCACCGGAATCTCTCCTTTGTACGCTCAGTTAAGCTGTGAAAGAATACACGGTTTTTTAGGTCGCGCAGTTGGTCGAGTTTCGCCCACATTTCTTTTCCGTCGGACGCGTACGTCGTGGTCGTGGACTGGAAAACCGTATCGATGTCGAAAATAATTCCAACATTGTTGGATTCCGGTGTAAGTGGTGTCATCGCCTCCGTGACGACAGCCACGTTTCCGGTGTCGGCGTCGGGCAATTCAAGACGCATGAAAAGGCCGGTCATGCCCTGCGGTACGCCATCCCCAATTTCGGGAACGGTGGTCAGGTAGTCTTTGAAATCCAAGACCGGGATCGGCAACTCTATGAGATTTACAAATCGCACGCCCAGTCGAGTTACGAATTCGGGATGGGCCACCAAACAGTACTCCTGCCACAGCCTCACGGCGGACGCCTTGAATGTTCTCCAATCGGTATAGGGCTTAAGTTTGTGATGAGAAAAGCCGTTGAGACGGTATTGGAAGACCGCTTGGTGATCACGAGAAGTGAAGGCAAATCCTATGTGTTGACCACTAGAAGCCATTCCTAATTGTGGTTCCTGTCCCATTTCCGTCGTGACGTTACCCTGGAACATGATCGTTCGAATCGCCTTTTGGTCAGGGTACATCGTCCGAATTCCGCTATCGGTCAACTCCAATTTTTGCACAGTGAGATCCTTGGATGGCGACACTTGAACGTCAATTATAGCTTCGGTAATTGGTGCATTCCTAAAAACTTCCCACTCGCTCATAAATTCCCCTCTCACCATAGAGCAAGCAACGCATTTTCCTGTCTCAAAGTGTAACCGCAAACCGCTGCAAAAACAAATAAACAGCAAAGGGTCAGGGCCACTGGGTCGGGAATCCAATGCCCAGCGAGAGTTTATTGCATCCGTCGGGCCGAATGTCTTGCTTTGGTGCCAAAGTTCGGACGCAACCGGCTCCAAGACCCCATAGCCCGATGTGCCCGTGCCCTTTCCCGCTCGCTGATCCGCCATCCGGTTGCCTACGTCGGGCAACCGCTGAGTGTGCTTGCCAGTTGTCGGCACCGCACGGCGGGCGGCAACGTCAAGGAGAACGAACAAATCCGCAGAGAAAAAGAGTAGAGGACTGCTCTTAGGCAGGCTCTCTACCGGCCCTACATAGCACCCCCCCAGCTGTCACACGCTAGGGGGGTTCATCGCAACACCGTTAGCCTCATTGAGGATCAGGCACCTTCGCCAAGATATTGTTGATCTACGTATGATACACCATCCCAGGATGGCTCCACAATCGTAGCAAATATTCCAAGATTTCCCACACTTACCGACTCGAGGCAGGTTGTAAGTCGGCGGGCAGCGTAGCCGCCTCCGACCTCACGAATCCCACGTGGGCCAGGACCGGTTCTGCCCGACGCGCATACGGATCGCGCCGGCGTGGCAGGTGATCCATGGGTACCCCGTCGTGTTGACCGAGACCTTTTTTGTCGATCCGTCTCGGGGCGTGCCGTGAGCTTGATCAACCGGCGTCTCGGCAAGGGTACTTTTGAAGCGTCGCGTGGTAGTCTCGTAGTGAGCGAAGAAACTGCTGAAAGTGCGTTCGGTGGGAAACGGGGAACGTCACGTTGGTTTATGTCGAACCAAGAGCCAAATAGTTAATAAAGAAAACCAAATTAAATAGAAGGACTTCTTGGTGCCATCTAGAATGATGCAGATTAACGAAGAGGCAAGGAGGTAAAAGCGTATCCTTTTAAACCAAAGCACGCCGTGATTGCACCGGATCCGTGCGGGATCCGGGACGAGGTTGTATCAAGGGCTGGCCAGCTGTACCGCCGCTCGCGCGCGATCATCTTCGCTTGGATCTGGTTACGGTCCAGATTCGCGGCGGATCGCGACGGGAAGAATTCATGGGTTGGTCAACGACGCACGGAGGGTTGTACATAAGCGGCTTAGCCGGCTAGATGCTTCAGACCGACCACACACGGCGGGGATACTGGCCGGGGAACTACACGCCTGCGGCTTTAAATGCTTGGTCGCTGCGCCTGCAGGGCGACCGTGGTGCCGTCCAGGCGCGCGCGATTCGCTCATGGTTGTCGTATCCTTGCTGGCGCGGCAGGTAACCGTAAACCCCAGGATAGCCTGCCTGGATTGGCGTACGCTGCGCACGAGAAATCTCACCCCTGCGATCGACAAAGGAGGTTATGTGGATGAAATGGCTGACCTTGGGCTCGGAAGTTCTGGCCTCTGCGGTATTCGCCCTCATAGGCTGCGTAGGGTTCGAAGTTCCCGCGTCGGCAAACCCTGTGGCGAGTGCCAATTGTCTGGTGGCCGCGTCGGGAGTGAACGAAGGCTTGGTGTTGCCTCAGGGAGGAACCTTGCCGTTTAACGGCTTTAACCAATTTCGCAACGCCAATCAGGTGATTGTCTATACGCCGTCGTTCGGCACGACGACGGGCACCAATCAATACGGGGCGGAAATCACCGTCGTAAATGGCGTGGTGACCGCCGTGAACAACGGTTTCGTTACCGGTCAGGGCAATTCACCCATCCCGCCTAACGGCTACGTGATATCGGCTCAGGGCGGTCCCACCAGCACCGCGGTTGCGGATATTTTACAGTTTAAGGTGGGCCAGCCCGTGCAGATTTCGCTACCGTTGCCTCCTACCACGGCCACCATCACGTTGTCCGCGCCGCCCAACCCGACCGCCCAAAATAACCCCGCAGGAGCCCCATATCCCGCCTTGCGCGGTCCCAATCAGCTCATTGTCTATACCCCGGCCTGGGGAGCACGGACGGGCACCAATCCTTGGGGCAGCGAAGCCACGATCGTCAACGGCATGGTCACCCACATCGGGGGCGGGGATTCTGCCATTCCCAAAAATGGCTATGTGCTGTCAGGAGACGGAACCAGTCAAACTTGGATTCTCTCGCATCTCATCGTGGGAGCGCGGGTGACGATGCTGAAGACCACGGAGGGCATCTATCAAATTAGCGCGGTTACAACCCCCAAGGCCTTCTTGCGTCAGGCCGAGGCCAGCCTGAACGGCGCCAACACCGCCGTCTCGTCAGCCCGGGCGGATCTCTACCAGCTTCCGAACACCGCCATTATGCAGGCGTTGAGCCGACTGCAAGGGGACGTCAATCAGGCCCAGCGCGCCCTTGCCGCGGGAGATTTTTGCACGCTGATGGGGGCCAGCGGGAAAGCCTATCAACTGGACCGAACGGTCCACACCCTGTTGATTCCGTCCTCGCCTGCAGAGAATCGGGCGGTCTGGTACTCGGCGACGTCGGAGACGGTAACCTTTACCCCCACGCCCGCGGGGGTAAACGCGGCGGTCTCCAAGTTGGTCGCCGGGCACATGAATACTTTGGTCCTCATGCTGCCGCGTTCCGCCCAGCATGACCCGAGGTATCAAGGCCATGACATGGCCAAAGCCTTTATCCAAGATGCTCAGCAACAGCATCTAAACGTATTCCTCAACTTCTTTTCCCTGTTGGCCAGCAACGCGGTGTTTCAGGCTCATCCCAACTGGGAAATGGTCAATTACCAGGGTCAGCAGAGTCATCCCTACGGAGTTTATGGTTGGCTGGATCCCGCGATACCTTCCGTTCGTCACTTCATCGTGCAGGCGATCGCCGCACGGGTACAGGCGCTGCATCCTAACGGAATTGTGCTCGACAGCATGCATTACCCGCGTACGGAAGCCAACTACCAAACCAGCTTTAGCTACAACGCGTATGACATTGCCGCGTTCGAACACCTTACGGGGGTGAATCCGCAAACGATCACGCCCACGACCAATCCCACCGTATGGCAGGAGTGGACGACCTGGCGGGAAGCGCAATTGTCGCGACTGGTACAGGATATCCACCACATGCTGGAGCAGGTGGCGCCCCATACCCGCCTCTTCGCCGCCGTAGGGCCAAGCTTGGCCAATGACCAAACCAATCGCCTGGAGAATCTGGCCCTTTGGGCTCAGAAGCACTGGATCAACGGGTATTTCCCAGAGATATACCAGTTTCCGGGGAAGACCGAAGCGGCGGTCAACACGCGTCCGTTTGTGTCGATGGCCAAGGAGAGCCTAGTCAGCGCGATTTTGAATCCGGCCGATGCCCAAACTCCCAATGCTTTGGCGGGCCAAATCTCGGGCGTGAAAAGCGACCAAGTTGCCGGTGAACAATTTTTTTCCAACGTGTCGATGACCCGACCCATCTATCAGGCACTCTTAGCCGGCCCCTACCGAAACCCAGCCGTCGATCCCTTAACGAATCCGCTGGCGGCGGTTGCGGCCAACAATGGGAGAGTGCAGGCCAACCTCACGGCGTTATACGAACCCGCAGGACTAAGCCAGGCCGCCGCGCACGTCATCCGCGCGCGTCTTTCGGCCATCTCCAACCTGGTCACCGACGGCCACCCGCAAGTCGTTCCGGCCTTGCGGCAAATCTCCGCACTGGCCCAATGGATACAAGACGCCCCCGGCGACCAGATACCAGCCGTGGTGGCGACGCGGATTCTCGGCCACCTGCAAACCGATCAACAATGGCTCCATTATGGATTGACGTTGCCGGAAGCCTCTGGGGGCACCAAGTAGCCACTTGCTCTCCTCGGGACCTCACTGTTATCCGCTGTGCGGCAACACTCTGGGTTCAGGGCGGGGTCTTGCCCTGAAAATAGGTCGGTCATCCCCGCCGCTTAAGGCAGGGATGACCGACTACCAAGATGAAAAAGATATGACCGGTACCATTGGTCGAAGACTTGAACGTCGCTGGCATGCTCAACAATCATCATCGCGCGCGGGTCATCGCGGATATGGGCTTTGGCAAATTCCGTCGTCAACAGGCCTGCTAAGCGGACCAGCAGGGCAAGACGGTCATTCTCGTGAACCGCTGGTATCCCAGCGGCAGCATCTGTGCCCCGGGTGCATCTTGCGAATCCGTCAACCGCGCGACGCGTCGCGTCCAGAAGCGTTCGTAGAACCCGAACCCAAGCCATCTTTTTCGGGATTGTCGTGCACCGCACGAACATCAAAGCGCGGCTGGATAGGCGACGGGCGGTGCGGCACAAGCGGCGCCCGGTATCGGCCGGCTCGCTTTCAAAACCGCCGGCGCAAGGCGGGAGCTGGAAACGGATTCTTGCGAATCGTTCTCCTCGCCCAGGGTTCCAACGTGTCGCACCATCCCTCCGCACGGCTAGCACTACCCCGAGCCTGCGTTTAACCAAGGACCAGAGACCCGGGAACTGGAGAAGCATTCCCGGGTCTGCATCGAAGGAACGGAGCCGCTCGCCCCCAAGGTCCCGGCGGCTAAGGCTGGTCATAGGGCGGGCTCACAAGCCACCGGCTTTAGCCGTAGGGTCTGCGCACAGCCGCCGTTCCCCCGCAGCCTAGCGCGGCGCCTCGGCAGCCTCTCCCGTGCGCACCGCATTCCAGTATTGGCGGGCAGCCTCGACGCGAGGGTGCAGCCAGCTGGCGTCGGTGGCGATGTGCAGCGCCCGATAGACCCGGTTAATCGCGTGCTCGACCGATTTCGGTGCCAGGCGCAGCTGCTCGCCGATTTCGTGATTGCTGTACCCGAGCGCAATCAAGCGGAGGATTTCGAGTTGCCGCGGGGTGAGCGATGCCACCGGACCCTGCACTTTCGGGGGCGGGGTGTCGCCCAGGAGGTCTTCTCCGCGCAGCACGGCTTGAATGGCCTGCAAAATCATGCGGGTATCCCGTACTTCAGATTTGCGGAGATACGTCCACCCCCGGCGATCCGCCGTAGGAATCAAAGAGAGCCATTCTTCGGGGTCGTGCTGACTCAAGATCACGACGCCGACGTTAGGCCGGGTGCGCCGGAGCAAGAGCCCCGTCTGAATGCCGTTCGGCCCCTGGCCGAGCTCGATGTCAATGATGGCCACCATATACGTGATCTCCGCCGCCAAGAGGGCATCCCCGTTGGGATATGCTCCTACCACCCGCACGCCGGGAGTCAGCGACAGCGACCTTTGCAAGAGATCGCGAAAGAGCGATTCATCCTCCACCAATACCAGGGGAATATCGTTTTTCATGATGACAGTCTCGTGGCCGGGCGGCCGGACTTGCCGGCTGGCCAGCCATTCCTCCTCTCCATTGCCCGTTTAAATTGATAAGTGCCCATCTGCTGCGCCCATCCGCATGCCCAAACTGGCGCCTAAAGGTTTCAGTAACATTCAAAAGCTCGTGGGGCTAACGTTAACGGACGACTAAGTTTCTTTCCTCTTCTAGCATACCGCACCTTTGGCCTAGAGTGAAATAATACGGTGATTTGCAAGACGACGTCAAAGGCAGCACATGAAGAGCATTGCGCTGTGCCGATTTGCTAGGTTAATGGCATATGCTACATTTTGCTCCGCTGGGGGTTCCGTTGCGCACAGGACTCATACCCAGGGGCGATGGCACAACGTGGCACCTGCACCGAAAAAAAGAGACGCCGAAGGTTTGATCGTCATGCGAACCACGGTATGTCTGTACGGTTGGATAGCGGCCGCGGGCTAGGCGCTCTGCACGAGACTCCGCATTGGGTCGGGCTGGTTCGCTGCAATCCGGCCCACGGCCATGGCTAACCTCACGACGAGTGCCCAACCGCAGCGGGTCTGCATTTTCTGTAACCCGCAAAGGGCGTGCCGTTCGAAGTCGAACGGCACGTCGAGGCAACGATTGACCCGCTCGACGGCCGCGTGGGCATCCTATTCCTGCTCCCATGGGTAGTTTGCCCGGTCAATCGACGTAAAGAGCCGCCGATCGGTCTTGAGGGGAATCCGGATCCCTTGCGCAATCGGGGCACTGCGCGTGCCCTTGGCATGCGTCGCCTACGGGGCAACGCTTGTTCAAAGCCCCCGTTCGCCATCTCCGGTTCCACCCCGGTGACCGGATCAGGCCAACAAAACTGGTGGCGTGGTCAATAGGCGACCTGAGTTATTTCTCGGGATTGGCCGGCCCCCCCGCCTCACCTTCTATGGGTGAGGCGGGGACGGGCAGCCTCACCCACAGCGTTCTCCGGGGTGTCATCGTTGGGCCCTCTGCGGGCGGGAAATCCGGCATGGTTTGGGACGTCCTCTGCGGCTAACATTGCACAAACCTCATGAAACGATGGCTCTCCGATCGTATGCAAGCATTGGGTCTGCGTTCTGTGCGCTTGGGTCCGAGGACCTTGCGCGCTGAGCCTACGTTGAACCGATGTTTCGAGGGCATGAGCCGTTTCCTCGTACGCGGCGGTAGGAAACCGTTACCGGGCCTCCCGCCCAGCTATTGCTTGGGGGGAATTCGATCTCTGCCCCGGAAGAAGGAACGAGGCACCGCGAGACTGGCTGGCCAGTCGAAGCCGTCGCTTGCTGCAGGCATGCGTTCAGGCTACAATGCTCTGAATGAATCTTGCCCTGGGAGGCCAACGCGAATGCATATCCGGATTTCTCGCGCCAGTCAAGATATTGTAGCCAAATATCTCACCTCCGCTTGTGCGGGGGACGTGCTGCAGGTCCTGGGGATTCCCCACGCAGCGGTGGTGCGGGCCCTGCCCACGGAAGTGCCCCGCGTGGCGATCCGGCAATCTCTCACGGATATCGTGCTGGAA
>JAJZZH010000218.1 GCA_021797675.1 Bacillota bacterium
AAAACTCGGAAAACGTGGCGTAATAGCGGGAATTCAAACACTCGGCTTTCGTAAATTTCCACAGCCGTTCGATCAGATTGAGATTGGGAGAATAGGGCGGAAGAAACAACAGCTCAATACCGAGGCGGGTGGCGGCGTCGAAGACATCCTGGCAGCGTTGATAGCGGGCATTGTCCAAGATGAGGGTAATGGGCCGGTCGGGGAATTGCTTGACTCATTTCTCGAGCAGCTCGACGACGGCGTGGGAATTGATGTATCCTGTATCCGGTATTGGTGACCGTCACGATTTCGCGCGTGATCGCATTCAAGGCTCTTAGCACATTGAACCGCTGGCGCCCGGAAGGGGTCTGCACGAGCACCCGAACGAAACACCAGAGGTAGCCCAAATAGGTGCCAAACACGAAGTGGGCGGCATCTACAAAGAACAGGTAGCGGAGGCCCGCTTTCGCTTGCGCGATGCGCGGTTCGATCTGCTCGGTAACGAACGTGTCCTGGGCATCGGGGTCGGCTTTGGCGGGAATCGGTGCGACTTTATTTACGGCACTTCATCCCCATGGTCAGCATGAAGGCACGCACTTGACTCGGACTGCGGTGGACCCCCGTCAAGGCTTCAATGCGTTGCGCCGCGTCGCGGGCGCTGGTCGGCGGACGTAGACGAAATTCCTCTTCCAGGCTCGTGGTATACGGAGCTAAGCCGCTCACGCGGCCTCCGACCCGAAAGCGGAGCAGGGCGTCGAGGCCGCCTTGAGCGTACTTGCGCAAATACGATCGTACGGTCACGACGGTGACCCCCAGGGCGCGGGCGATGTCGGCGTCGGAAAAGCCGAGGGCGTGCCATAACACGGCTTGGACTTGCTGCCGGACCCGGGGATGCGGATGGTACTTGATGATACTGCGGAAGTGGCGGATGAGTTCCGGGGAAAATTGCTGATTGTGCATGGCAGATCCCTCGCTTACCAGAATGTGGCGGCGTATCCAAGCCTTCCTGCGTGGCAGGGTAGCAAGGATCTGTCCATCGGTCCAGCGAACATGTGTGTTAGTTGAAGTGCAACTTAAGGGGTTAACGGGCGGGTTTGGGGTTGCGGGAATTCGCCCCGTTCGGATGGTGTTGTCAACCGGAGGCGTGAGTTTCTTCCCTCCTCTTGTGATACGGGAATCCGAGCGACTTTCCCCTTTAGCATGCATTGGTGTCAATGGTAGCAGTACAGTCAATGGTAGCATGGGAGAACAGGGAACTCGCGCTGTGCATGGATTCACAAGCCTGTGTTAACAATTTTTGATCAGAGAGCAGTGACCCGAACCAGGCTAAGCGTTCAAGAATGGCCGCGTGCAGGGTCCGCTGCCCGTCAACGAAAAACTGCCAATAATGGGTCGAGAGCACGCCAGCCGAGAGCAAGAACGCCACGAGGAGCCGCAGCACGGGGACGGTTCCGAACCCGTTCAAGATATACCAGCCCGCGGTAGTTTGAACATGGGCGATCGTATGGTGCACGTATTCGCGGGGCGTTTTCGCCGGGGTCTCGGCTTCTGGCGGGGATGTCGTGGGGCCGGGCGAGGATGCCGTGGTCGGCGGTTCCGCGGACATCTGGAGACGTTCTCGTTGGGGTTTTTGCTTTTTCACCCCGACATCATCGATCGAGACGTTGACCACTCGCGTGGGATCCTCATAAAATGCCTTCGCCGCCTCCAGGGGAATCCGCAAGGCGTCAGGACGCGCGGCGTTATACGCCGCGAGGGCTTCGGCAACCTGAGCCTGGGGCAAGCGGGCTTCGGCCATCGGTAACCCAGTCACCTCCGTATCGGCGAGCGGCTGTCCCTCGGCGGCAAAGCCGTGGGCGGTCAACGCCTCCGTGGCCCGCTCCTCCATCTGCGCTTGCATCGCAGTGCCCTCGCGTTCCACGATCGCGGCCCCCGTCCTGACCGGCGTCGGGTCGCTCTCCTCGTGGCGGACCCGATTGAAAAGCCTCACCGCCTTCCGATACGACAGGTCACCGGCCGTGGTGAGCATGAGTTCGGTCATCCCGGCGGTGCGATAGTATTCCCGCGGCCCAAGGGCCGCGAACAGGTCGGTCACACTGTTCCACACGGTTTTCGAGCCGGTGGTCAGCGCATAGGTGGGGAAGGTCAGGCGGCCGATTTCCCCGTCGACCCGGTAGGGGGTGGCATTCACGGTCAGATCTCCCCCCAGGCGAGCTTGGGCTAGCTGGGCTTGCTTGTGGGACAGGGTTTTCAAGTAGGTGGTCGTGAGGGTGCGAGTCGCTCCTTCCTTCAAATCTAAAACCATTGCTTCCACCTCGTCGATGATCCGATCGCTGTTCTCGGGCAGTTCTACCTCACGGATAATAGGATCAACTTCTACTATTCCATCGTGATCGATAATGTCAAGAGTCAGCCGTGCGAGCATTGTATCATTCCTCCCTTCCCACCACGATAAGGGAGGCTTTTCCCATTGTCCATAGATATGTTGAAATCTTACTTTATCTCACTAACGTAGTGAATTGCACAGCTCGGAAAATTTTCTCGCAACCGTAGGCGGTGAGTTGCGCCACTTGCGTGTCCAGGTTTTGGGTGGTGGAACTCACCCGGGCATAGCCGTATATCATGCGATTTCCCTCGCTTTCCGGTATGATTAATGAGACAAGCATACGATACAGCGGAAACGCCGAAAATACGTCCCCCGCGATCTGTCTCAAGCGGGTCTACCCATGCGAGACGTTGTGAGGCCACGTTTCGAGAGGAGGGGTGGCCGTGCCGGTCCATTTTCTGACCGCGGAGCAAGCGGCCCAATACGGCCGGTATGTGGGGGAGCCCTCGTCGGCCCAACTCGCCCAATACTTTTTTCTCGACGATGCCGACCGGGCCTTTTTGCGCCCGCTGCGTTAAACCGAGACACGGTGGGGCTGTGCGGTGCAATTGGGGACCATCCGGTTTTTGGGGACCTTTTGTGGATGATGCGACGCACGTTCCGGCCAGCATCCTCACCTATGTCGCCAAGCAGCTGGACCTCACGGCGCTCCCGATGGACATCGGACGGTATTGGCATGGACGAACGCACTGGCATCACCAAGACGCGATTGTCCGCCAGTATCATTACCACGCCTTTGATGCGCAGCCAGGGCACTGGCGGTTTGTCCGCTGGCTCTACACCCGAGCCTGGACGGCAGCGGAGCGTCCCAGTGTCCTGTTTGACCAAGCGACGGCCTATTTGTTGGATCAGAAAATCTTGCTACCCGGTGTGTCGATGTTGACCCGCCTAGTCGCTCAGGTGCGGGATCGGACTCAAGCCCGCTTGTGGCGGCGCTTGGCCGCGATGCCCGATGCCGCCCAACGGGATCAGCTGGCCTCGTGGCTTCAGGCACCGGCGCCTGGGCGTCCCACGCCGCTCGATGATTTGCGTCATCCGCCCACCCGGATCTCGCGCACGGGCTTTCGCGAGGCCGCCGAGCGCCTCAACATCCTGCAAACCGTTCACGCGGAACGGTGGGATCTTCACGCGCTGCCCACGGCCCGCTTCAGGCCTTGGCCCGATTTGCCGCCACGGCTCGGGCCCAGACGGTGGAGCGTCTGACGCCGGAACGGCGCGTCGCGACATTAGTCGCCTTTGCCGCGGTATTTCACCAGACGGCTCAGGATGATTTTTTCGAACTCTTTGACCGGTTTCTGGGCGAGCACTGGGGCCGCGCGACGCGCCAGCAGGCCCAAAGCCGCTTACGCACCCTCCGACTTGGATACCGCCGCCCAAGTCTGCCGGGAGGCCTGTTCCATTCTCTTACAGGAGGACACCCCGGATGCCCGCATCCGGGACGCGGTATGGGCCAAAGTCCCCAAAGCGACGTTGCAAACCGCCGTCGCCACCATCACCCAGGTTACGCAAAGTGCGGCGGCGTCGGACGAACAACATGCCGTCGCGGCCGTGTACCCGATTTTACGACCCGTGATGACCTGGTGGCGGCAACATCTGGTCTGGGAGGCCACGCCCGCCGGAAAGGCCGCGCTCGAACGCTGGGACTTTGTCCGCAGGCATTGGGGAGAGCCGCGAAGCCGATGGCAAACGGCAACCACGACAGGCCTCCCGGTCGCGTGGCGGGCGGTCAATGGCGATGAGAAGGGACGCATTCACCCCGCAGCCTATACCGTATGGGCCGTCTACTCGGCCTGGGAGGCCCTCCGGCGTCATGACCTGTATCACCCGGGCAGTCCCCGCTTTGGGGATCCCCGCGCGCAATTGCTGCAAGGGCCCGCTTGGGACGCGGCGAAACCGCATGTCCTGCGGATCTTAAGCTGGTCCGCTGAGCCCGCCGAGGCACTGGCCCCCTTGGAACAAGCCCTCGATATCGCTTATCGCCAAACCGCCGGCCACTGGGACGCAAACCCGGCCGTGCGGCTCGAATCCGGCGTCCTCCGACCGCGGGTCGTGCTCACCCCGCTGGATCGTTTCGAAGAATCCGCCACCTTACGTGCCCTACGCCAACAGGTGAACGATCGGTTACCTCAACCCACGTTGCCCGAGTTGCTCTTGGAAGTGCAGCAATGGACGGGGTTTGCGGAGGCGTTTACCCATGTCAGCGAGGGCGGCGATCGCATTCAGGACTTGGCGCTGAGCGTCTGTGCCGTGCTGCTCACGCAAGCGTGCAACATCGGGTTGAATCCTGTGGTGAACCCGAACGTGCCGGCGCTCGCCCGCGACCGGCTGACCTGGGTTGCCCAAAACTATGTCCGTGCGGACACGTTGGCGGCGGCCAACGCGACCCTTGTCGACTACCATGGCCAGCTTCCGCTGGCCCAACAGTGGGGATCTGGGGAGGTCGCCTCGGGAGATGGGATGCGGTTTGTCGTGCCGGTGCGCACCCTGCATGCCGGGAGCAATCCCAAATATTTTGGCATGGGGCGAGGCGTGACCCATTTCAACTTCGTGAGCGACCAATTCAGTGGATTTCATGCGTTAGTCGTTCCGGGGACCCTCCGGGATTCGCTGGTGGTACTCGAAGGACTCCTCGAACAAACCAGCGGTCTGCATCCGCACGAAATCATGACCGACACGGCGGGCTATAGTGACCTGATTTTTGGCTTGTTTGGCCTCTTAGGCTATCAATTCAGTCCGCGCTTGGCCGATCTCGGGGACGCGCGATTCTGGCGGATTGCCACGGATGCCGATTATGGGGTGCTGAATGATCTCGCGCGCGCCCGAATTCGCAGTGATCTCATTCAGCGCCATTGGGAGGATATGCTGCGGGTGGCGGGATCGTTGAAATGGGGCACTGTCAACGCCACGGCCCTCATCCAAACGCTTCAGCGCGGCGGCCGCCCGACCGTATTGGGCCGTGCAATTGGGGAGCTGGGCCGGATCTATAAAACGCGGTATCTTTTAGCCTATCTGGATGACGAGGGCTATCGGCGTCGGATTCTGACGCAGCTCAATCGCGGGGAAGCGAGACACGGCCTCGCCCGTGCTGTCTTCTACGGAAAACGCGGGGAGCTCCATCAAGCCTATCGGGAAGGCCAAGAGGACCAGTTGAGCGCCGTGGGGCTGGTCGTGAATGCGATGGTCCTCTGGAACACGCGGTACATGGGGGTGACGGTTGATGCCTTGCGCGAGGAAAGCGTCGCCATCGATGAAACGGACCTCAGTCGGTTGTCGCCCTTAGGCCATGACCACATCACCATGTTGGGCCAATACTCCTTTCACGTGCCCGAATCGGTGGCTCAGGGGCGGCTACGGCCGTTGACGCGCCCAATTCGGCGATAAGGCCTATTGAACTTTTCGTTCCGTTACTACACAAACCCCAATCCGACCCGGCATCTTGGTCCGAGGATTGCGGGGACGGGTCCACCGGGAGAGGTGCAGCCACAAGTTTGCAAAGTCGGGCCCCCCGATGCGACGAGAAATTGTTGGAGACGCCCTGAAGGCCTCGGACAAGATTCAGCCTTCAGGACGTCGCCTGTGGGATGTCCGCCGAGCGAGTGACGTCGCGGAAGCCCGAACTTCCGCCTGGCACAGGCCAGCGGCACCGTTAGCACGTCATGGGTACTGGCTGCAGACCGTGGTTTCGAGGCTCTGCCCATTGAACTCCGCGCAAATTGCGAAACTCCGGAATAGATTGATTGTGCAAGGCGATGTACTGCCCGGCGCCTGATCTAAGATAACCCGATCCTGACCCCCACGATGGCCGGATCCTTGACCGTGGGACCTTCCCGGGCAGGCGTCCCCATTTTTCATTCACGGGGATCGCGAACTCGGGGTGTGGGAAACGCCTGACCAAATGATCAGGAGGCTCGTTATTCTTTAAGTTTTCCTGTGTACGCCGCAGGCTAGAGCAATGGTTTTGGGTTCACTCGCCAACAGGATGATGGCTAGCTCACCAGATGGACCACGGCGAGCACATGGCATGCGCTGAACAGCGTATCCCTCGCGCCGGATCTCTGCGAGGATGATCGTGTTTGAGAATGAGCCTTTATATAACCCGGCCATAGTTTCCCCATCGACGCGAATTCGGGTCGGATACACCGCGGTATCGAGTTGCGCTTGTCCTTTAAGCCCGGCATCGGTATGGGTGTCTGCTATACGAGCGGGTGCGCTTCCAATTGTATCGCCGCGACCTATGGGTTCCAAGGCGTTCCAGGCGTATCGGTGAACAGGGAATTCGGATGTTCGCAGGTCACCAGGCATGCCCCAGCAACCATTGTTCGCCCCCCTTTGGTGAGGACCGACCTGGACAATCTCGGGGTTGCTTAGGCTGAAATTTGACGATGCTTGGAGTATAATGATCTTCACCATGGTAAATGAACAGCGGTTCAGTAACGCAATAGCTTGGCCGACGTCTCGGCTGATGTCGTGGGTGGAGGAGATCGACCCAGTTTCACCATGGCCTTTGCTGAATCTGGCAGAATCGTTAGGCCAAGGCTGGTGGGGATTTTGGACGGAACCGGAGCGCGGATTGGTGCTGGCCGCGATCGGGGCGGCGGAACTCGTCGAGGCGGATGAGCCGTTGCCGTATTCGACCCTCGCCGAGCATTGTCAGAGTGCCCTGGACCGCGTCGTGGTGGACTCGGGAGCGGACCCCGAGTGGGCCACCGGTCCTGTCCTTTTGGGGGGAATGCGTTTTGACCCGGGGGCGCCTCGGAGCCAGCCGTGGACGGCCTGGCCATCATATTGTTTCGTATTGCCGAAATGGATGCTTACGCTTAGGCGAGGACGGGCGTGGTTGACGATGAATCGACGCGCCGAGGACGAAGGCGATGGACCGCGGCTGAGTGAAGCCTGGCGGGCGATGCGGCGCCGGCTGGCGCCGGAAGATTTGCGCAGGGGCCAATCTGCGCCCAGAGCTCCGGACGCTATCCCGAAGGTGTGCGAAATTGCGGATCCGGAAGCCGACCGCTGGATGGCGGCCGTGCGCCAAGCGTCGAGCGAAATTGCCCGAGGCGAGTACGATAAGGTTGTTTTGGCCCGCCCACTCCAGATTCGGGCCTCCGGCACGTGGCAGCGTCAGTCCGTCCTCGCCCATTTGCTGACCGCCGAGTCGGCAAGCTATGGGTTTGGATTCGGCCGAGGTCGGCAGATGTTTGTGGGGGCCTCGCCAGAACGACTCGTCCGTCGACAGGGAGACCAGATCCTGGTTACCTGCTTAGCGGGTTCGACGTGTCGCGGGGAGAGCGCAGCAGAAGATGAAGCGTTGGCTCATGGGTTATTGCAGGATGCGAAGAATCGCGTCGAGCATGCGTTGGTGGTAGACGCAGTGGCATCGGCGGTTCGCCGGGTGGCCGACCAGGTGCATATTGCCCCCGAACCGGTGCTATATCGTCTGCCCAATGTCTGGCACTTATACACTCCGGTCAGCGGGCACTGCGGCTCGCAGACGTCGGTGCTGACCGCCGCCAGTGCCCTGCACCCCACGCCGGCCGTGGGAGGCTGGCCTCAAGCCCTGGCCCTGGAAAAAATCCGACACTATGAGGGTTTTGACCGCGGATGGTACGGGGCTCCGGTGGGTTGGGTGGATGCCCGCGGACATGGGGAGCTTGCCGTTGCCATTCGCTCTGGGCTGCTGGAGGCTGACCGTGCCTGGCTCTATACCGGGTGCGGGGTGGTGGGCGATTCGGATCCGACCAGCGAAATGGCGGAAAGCCGGTGGAAGTTGCGAACCATGCTAAGCGCATTGGCCGTGGACGATCATGAATTTTGAGGATACAGACCCGGCCGCCAACGGAGCATGTTTTGTGGGCGCATTTGTGGACGGGGCGGTAACCGTCGGGTTGACGGAGGCGGTGGTGAGTCCGGGGTCGCGCTCGACCCCGTTAGCCGTCTTGCTCGCAGCGCATCCGCGAATTCGGGTCTGGATGCACGTTGACGAACGATCGGCTGGCTATTTTGCACTGGGTATGGCTAAGGCTCGGCGTGCACCGGTGATCTTGCTGTGCTCATCAGGAACGGCGGCGGCGAATTATCTGCCCGCCGTAGTCGAGGCGTACTACGCCGAAGTGCCCCTGGTCGTGCTTACTGCCGACCGACCACATGAGCTGCGGGATGTTGGCGCCCCCCAGGCCATCGACCAGTTGGGCCTGTACGGAAGGTATGCCAAGTGGTTTGTGGAAATGGCGCTGGCTGAAAATACGCCAGCCGCGCTGCGCTACGCGCGCACGGTGGCGGAACGGGCGGTTACCCTGGCTGCGATGACACCAGCCGGCCCCGTGCACTTGAACTTTCCCTTTCGGGAACCCTTGGTGCCGGTATTGTCCCCCGATGTTTTCAGCGGCGGACGGCGGGCGGAGGCGGGGAAGCAATCGTGCCTATTCGGAACCTACACGGGGGTGCGCCATCTATCCTCCCCGACGCTCCGGCGGTTGGCGGCGGCGTTGGCCTCCGTTCAGCGGGGGCTGATGGTGGTCGGCCCCGCCGACCAGGACGGGTTGGCGGGGGCGATAGCCGCATTGGCGGCGCGATTGGGATGGCCGGTGCTCGCCGACCCGCTCTCCTCCCTGCGTAACGGCACGCATGACCTGCAAAATGTCATCGATGGCTACGACGCGGGTCTGCGGGATGTGGCGACGCGGGCGCGCCTGCAGCCGGATCTAGTCCTGAGGATCGGGCCGATGCCGATTTCCAAGGCCCTGGCGAATGCTTTGGAGGCGTGGAAGGCATCGCGCCAGATCCTGATCGACGGAAGTGAACGCCTGCGGGACCCGGGTCGCACCGCAGACGCCCAGATTTTTGCTGAGCCGGTAACCTTAATGCGCGAATTGACAGCGGCAGTGCCCGACAAACCTGCCAGCCGGTGGCTGGAAGCTTGGCAGAGCGTCAATCGCGTCATCGAGTCGGTGGTCGCCCGATTGTTTGACGGAGAGGCTCGGCTCAGTGAAGGCGGCATCTTCCGGCAGTTGCGGCACGTGCTGGTCGACGGGACGATCCTCTATGTCGGCAACAGCATGCCCGTACGCGACCTCGACACCTTCTTCGGCCGGACCCGAACGCAGGTTAGGACGCTGGCTAATCGTGGCGCCAACGGGATTGACGGGGTGGTTTCCAGCGCGCTGGGGGCAGCCAGCACGGGCCCCGTGGTACTGGTCGTTGGTGACCTGTCATTCTATCATGACCTCAATGGCCTTTTGCCGGCCAAGCTCCATGCCATCGCGGCGACCGTGGTAGTGGTGAATAATAACGGCGGCGGAATTTTCTCGTTTCTGCCCCAGGGGGAGATGGTTGACGACTTCGAAGCATTATTCGGTACCCCTTTGGGACTGGATTACCAGCACATCGTCACCGGCTACGGAGGTCATTTCCAGCGCATTCAGGCACCAGCCGCCTTTCAAGCGGCGATCCGCGACGCGCAGCGCCGGGGTGGGCTAAACGTGATTGAGGTGCCCAGCCAGCGAGCATTGAATCTGGAGCGTCATCGGCAGTTCTGGCAGGCGGTGCAGGACGACCTCGCCGTGTATTGGAAACAGGCGCAACCATGCGAGTTTTGATCGATGGAGTTGGCTATTACGTGTATGCGGAGGGCACGGGACCGGCTGTGCTCCTTTTGCACGGGTTTGCGGGCAGCAGCGAGATGTGGCGTCCGTTCTTGGGCGACTGGGGGCAGCTGTTCACCGCGGTGGCGGTTGATCTCCCCGGCCACGGCTGCTCAGACTGCCCATCCGAGGTCGCACGCTACCGCATGGAGGCGGTGTGCAACGACTTGGTGCGCGTGCTGGACGCGCTCGGACTCGATCGAATCCACCTGGCGGGATATTCGATGGGCGGCCGCATCGCCCTCAGCTTGGTCTTATTGCATCCCGGCCGGGTTAAGCGCCTGGTGCTGGAAAGCGCCTCGCCGGGTCTAGCCGATCCCGATGAGCGGGCGCGTCGGCAAGAGTCCGACGAGGCCTGGGCGCGCTTCATCGAGGAAGCGGGGATGCCAGCGTTTGTCGACCGGTGGGAACGGCAGCCGTTATTTGCTAGTCAGAACCGGTTGCCTTTGGAAATCCGCGGGCGCTTGCGGCAGATGCGGCTTGCTCAGCCTCCACAAGGTCTCGCGGCGACGCTACGCCAATTGGGCACCGGCCGGCAACCTTCTTGGTGGAACCGGTTACCCGAGATGACCGCACCCTGCCTCTTGATCAGCGGTGCGCTAGATCGCAAATTTGCCCGGCTTGCCGCAGAAATGGCAACCAAAATGCGGACTTCGGCGCAGACGGCTGTCGTCCCCGGAGCCGGTCACGCGGTGCATCTGGAGGCACCCGAACGGTTTTCCTCGCTGGTGGCGGCCTTCTTAGGGCAAGGCGGGGAAGCTGGCGACGACGGTCAGTCGACAAGGAATCGTCCAGCCATTGGACCAACAGGAAAGGAGTCGAGGACATGACCGAGGTACAGTGGACCCGTAAGCGGGAATATGAGGACATTATTTACGAGACTCGGCAGGGGATCGCCAAGATTACCATCAACCGCCCCCACGTTCGCAATGCCTTTCGTCCGAAGACCGTGGTGGAACTCATGGAAGCCTTTTTGGACGCCCGCGACGATACCCAAATTGGCGTCGTCATATTGACGGGAGCGGGAACGGAGGCGTTTTGCGCTGGCGGAGACCAACGGGTCCGCGGAGACGGCGGCTACGTGGACGAAGATCAGGTGCCGCGACTCAACGTGCTCGATTTGCAACGCCTGATTCGCGTTCTGCCTAAACCCGTTATCGCCATGGTGGCTGGCTATGCGATCGGTGGCGGCCACGTATTGCACGTGGTCTGTGACCTCACGATCGCTGCCGACAACGCAATTTTCGGTCAGGCAGGCCCTCGAGTGGGTAGCTTTGAC
This sequence comes from Bacillota bacterium, assembly GCA_021797675.1. Classification (GTDB taxonomy): domain Bacteria; phylum Bacillota; class Sulfobacillia; order Sulfobacillales; family Sulfobacillaceae; genus JAJZXC01. The sequence continues at coordinate 11,282 of JAJZZH010000218.1, forward strand.
GCGGGCTATGGATCCGGCTATCTTGCCCGCATCGTTGGCCACAAAAAGGCGCGGGAAATTTGGTACCTGTGTCGTCAATACACGGCCGAGGAAGCGCTGGCGATGGGACTGGTCAACGCGGTGGTGCCCCTGGACCACCTGGAGGCGGAAACCCTGCGCTGGGCGGAGGAAATCCTGGAAAAGGCGCCGACCGCCATTCGCCTCTTGAAGGCGGCTTTCAATGCCGATACCGACGGACTAGCGGGGCTGCAGCAGTTGGGCGGCGATGCCACCTTGCTCTACTATCTGTCTGAGGAGGCCAAGGAAGGCAGGAACGCCTTTAACGAAAAGCGCAAACCCGACTTCAGCAAATTCCCCCGATTTCCTTGATGGGGGGCGGCCAGCAAACGGAGGGCCCGAAGGGATAGTGAACCATCCGATGACGACCATGCCGCATTGGCTCTGGCAGCGCAGCCGGCTCACTCCCAACCGGCCTGCTCTGGAATTTTCCGGGCGCTGGTGGAGCTTCTCCGAATTGGAGCTTTTTGCGTGGACGTGGGCAGAGGCGCTGAGCAGGGCGGGTGTTGAACGCGAAACCAAGGTTGGCCTCCTGGTCCGCAACCAACCGTACGCAGTCGCGGCCATCCACGCCCTGACCTACCTGGGAGCGGTCGCCGTCTTGCTCAACCGTCGGTTAACCGTGGCCGAGCTGGCTTTCGAGATCAGCGATGCCGACGTCGAGGTCGTGGTGTACGATCCGGGTGAGGAGGAAAAAATCCAGGATCTGCAGTCGCGCTGGCCCACGACAAGATGGATCCGTGCGTCGCCGAGCCTGACGGCCGGGATAGCGCCGGACCGAGAGGGTCCTCCGCCGCCCATCGCCCTGGAGGCTCCCCACGCCTTCATGTACACGTCGGGGACCAGCGGCCGGCCCAAAGCCGTTATCCTGTCCTATGCCAATCATTGGTGGAGCGCGATGGGATCGGCCATTAATCTTGGGCTGTCTCCCGAGGATCGGTGGCTCGCCTGTGTTCCTCTTTACCACGTCAGCGGCCTTTCTATTCTGCTCCGCAGCGTATTGTACGGAACGGCGGTCATCTTGCACGATGGATTCGACCCGCGCCGCGTCAACACGGCCATTTTCGAGCAGCAGGTGTCCGGGGTGTCGGTAGTCGCTACGATGTTGCGAGAATTGCTGGAAGACCTGGGTGACCGATGCTACCCTCCCAGTTTGCGCGTCATGCTGGCGGGCGGGGGGCCCGTGCCCCAGCCTCTGTTGGAATCGGGGCGTACCCGCGGTGTGCCACTTTATCAAACTTACGGTCTAACCGAAACCGCCTCACAAATCGTCACCTTACCGCCCGAAGACGCCCTTCGGAAACTAGGGTCCGCGGGCAAGCCCCTGTTTCCTGCCGAGGTGCGGATTGGGACGGTCGCCGAAGAGGAGGACGGCGTCGGTGAAATTTGGGTAAGGGGCCCCAACGTCACTGGGGGATATTACCGGCGTGCGGAGGAAAATCGGTGTGCATTTGTCGACGGTTGGTTGAAGACGGGCGACCTGGGCTGGCTCGATGGCGAGGGATTTTTGTATGTCTTGGACCGTCGCCAAGACCTCATCATCTCGGGCGGGGAAAATGTCTATCCGGCCGAGGTGGAATCGGTGCTGTTGAGTCATCCTGCTGTCTGCGATGCCGGGGTGATCGGCGTGGCCCATGAGCGATGGGGAAGGGTGCCGGTGGCGGTGGTGGTGGCCGACGGCATAGTCTCCGCAGAAGCGGTCAAGGCCCATTGCGCGGCGCACCTGGCTGCCTATAAGGTGCCACACCAGGTTTTCCTTGTCGATCGTCTGCCGCGGACGGCTTCCGGGAAATTGCAACGCCGGTTGCTCTATGACCTCGTGCCGGCAGCGATGCCAGGGGAAGGGGGCGGTTGCGCTGCCCACGATTGAACAGGTGGTGCTGTATGATCTAGTCCTGAGGTTCCGCGAGCCCATGGTCACGGGATGGAAGACACTCAAGGAACGCGAAACGCTCCTGGTCGAAATGCGGGACGCCGATGGCGGAGAAGGCTGGGGGGAGGGGGTAGCCTTCGCCGGCCCTTGGTATACCGAAGAAACCGTGAAGACCTCGTGGTATGTGCTATCGGAGTTCTTGATCCCCCGCGTGCTCGGCGTATCCTTTGCCCATCCCGATGAAATTTGTGCGCGGATGGCGCCCATCCGGGGCCATCGCATGGCCAAGGCCGGATTGGAGGGGGCGGCTTGGGATCTGTTCAGTCGGTCGCTTGATCAATCGTTGGCCCATACTCTGGGGGGATCGCGCCGCCGGGTGGCAGTGGGGGTCACGCTCGGAATCAGTGATCCGCGACGTCTGGTGGACCAAGTTGCCCGGTATCTCGAACAAGGGTACGCCAGAGTAAAGGTCAAGGTGAAACCAGGCCAAGACCGCGACCTGTTGGCGGCAGTGCGCGCGCGCTATCCGAGTCTCGACTTGACCGCCGATGCCAACGCGGGCTACAGCCGCGGTGATTTTGACCGCCTGGTGAGTTTGGATGAGTTCGGGTTGACAATGCTCGAACAACCCCTGTCCGCGAGTGACTGGTTGGGCCACCGGGACCTCGCCCGACGCCTGAGGACTCCCATTTGCCTCGATGAGAGTATCACCTCATTAGATGATGCACGACTGGCCATTGAGCTAGGAAGTGTCGGCGTGATGAATATCAAGTATGGCCGCGTGGGGGGAACGGCAGCCGCCGTCGCCATCCACCATCTTTGCGTCGATCATCAGATCCCTGCCTGGGCGGGGGGAATGTTTGAATCGGGGGTGGGCAAAGCGCATGCTCTGGCTTTGAGCGCTTTGCCGGGGATGACGCTGCCGGCCGACTTGGCTGCGTCAAGTCGGTACTGGGACGAGGATGTCGTGCATCCGGCGCTTCATGTAAAACAAGGATGGATGGAGGTGCCCATCCATTCGGGGATTGGTGTAGCCGTGGATCGCGGTGTGCTTCGATCCCTGACGATGCACCAGCAAACTTTCTCGATAACGCATTAGAGGTTGAGCTATTTGCGCCGTCCGGAATTCGCCGGAGGCAAGGGGTTCGAGCAGGGAAAAGCGAAAAGATATTTCCCCCCCAAAGGTTGATGCAGTCTTGCGGATCCCAGCCGCCTTATCCGTCGGATCTGACGAAATCTACCTCAGGGTCTTGGGAGCCGTTTCCTAAAATCTCCGACGCCCAATAGATAGCGGCTTAGCGACCTGCGCACCGTGACCGTTGGTACCGCCAATCCTTGGAGATGACCCGATCCATGGCAATGACCGATGACATCAGATGTCACTTGGCCGCGTTGTGAAGGTTTACGGGGATTCCGCCGGCATGGCACTGGGGTGTCATTAATAGAGGATGGAATCGCGACCTACCGACACGAAAGGCAGTTGCCTGGCCCCCTTTTTTTGTGGAAAATCGGGGCGGTCGGCAGATGGCCAACGCCTCACGGTCCGCCATCTGGATCACCCTGACGGACCGTCCAAACCCGCTCCCTTCCCCTTCGGCCCTGGTGCCACGGCGCACGCCGCTGGCAGGGGCGTCTCACAGAGGCCTGCCCCGACCTCACGATTCGGAGCCGACAGGCAATCCTGCCGGTTCAACGCGACGGATTTCGATGTCTGTACTGTGCCATCACCGTCACGGCGGAAACGGCTCATGTCCACCACTTTGTGCAACGCAAACACGGCATGTCCGCCCGCTATGACATCCAAGGCACCTTGTGCGCTCATTGTCATACGGCGGTCGCGACCCAAGCCTTGGCGCTATGTTTCGATACCACAGCGTATCCGAACGTCCGCGCGGCGGGGCGCGCGATGCACGGCCGACGGCTCTTGGAATTCCGGCTTCACCAATGGGCCTGCTGGTGACCGTCCGTTATGGCTATGAAACGGCGGCCGTTCGAGAAGCCTTCGGGGTCGACAAAACCCACGCCAACGGTGCGATGGTCTTGGGCTATCGTCCTGGGGTTCCGTTGGTGGATGTCGCCGCCGCGTATACGATCAAGTTACACGCCCGTCATGACGGCCGCAAACTCTTTGACGTTAATCCCGGGGTTGCGGCGTATCGCAGCGCCGCGGCCCGGCAACCCGGCGTGAACCCTGCTCGGATGGTCGTCGATGAGCATAATCAAGTGACCAATGTAGCCAACCGCAGGTATCGCCGGCATGTGCGACAACGCTATGATCGATCACTCCGCAAACGCGGTGCGTTCAACGCAGACCTCTTGCCCGGTACGCGCCACCTCAACGAAATCTGCACGACCAATCGGGCGGTGTGGCTGTCCTCCGACGGCCCCGTGGTGTTCAAAAACCCCCGCATTCCGGCCTGGCGGCTCAACGCACCCTGGCCTTCGCGCTTTCAGCTGCTCGAACGCCACGATATCGTACGCGTGGATGGTAAAGGCCTCGGCATCGTGACCGCCATCAAGAGCAATGCCACCGTCCGCGTCGACTTCTATGCGCGGCGTCCCGGACGCAAAACCGCCTACGGTTCGTATGCGCCGTCCCGGGTTCACCTGGTGCAAAAAGGCTCCAGCCAAACCTGGATCCCGGGAACCTCTTCGGCGGCTTCCTCCCCGGCCTGAACGCCGTGAACCCCGCCGCCTTTTTAGGTTGGAATTAATGGACAGGCTCCTAGTCGGTTCCGCCATCCTCCGTCCTGAGACCCGCAGGTCACTGAGCGATCTATCGGCGCCATTGCATCCGGTGGTACGGAGTCGCGTGGGCTTCGGGCTGTTGGCTTTTTTGGTTGATGTCAGCAGTTTTGGCGACATGTCGTCGACTTTCTTGGTGATGTTCAAATCCGCCTTGACACCAAAGTGTATACTAAGGTTCAAGAATAGGAGGCTACCCTCATGGAGGATCGTCGGGTCGCTCGTTCGCGGGCTCTGCATCGCGCTATTGCCCAGAAGGTGTTGGCGGATCCGCAAGCCACGATGGCGGCGGCTCGTCAGCGTCTGGCCCGTCTGGCGACAGAGCCCCATGCCGACTATTACTTCGCGGAGTGGTCTCGCTGGTTAGAGGCGTCCCCCAGCGATGTGTACCGACTGCTGGCGGAGGACGACAGCGAATACGCCGAAGCCATGCGCCGCATGTCCCCGTTCGTGGGTCTGCTGACCCCGGGTGAGCGGCGGGCGATCTACCAACAATTCCAGCACTCTGGCAGGACCTCCGATGCACCGCGGTGAGCTCGAACACCTTATCCGGGCGGCCGGGAGTCTGTTGCGCGTGGATCGCCTCCTGATCATCGGTAGCCAGTCCATCCTCGGAACGTTTCCGGAGGACCGTTTGCCGGCGGAAGCGACACGCAGGAGGTCGACATACGCCGGATGATGCGGACGAACGGCTTGCGGATCTGATTGACGGTGCCATTGGCGAACAGTCCCAGTTTCACGAGATGTTCGGTGTGTATGCCGACGGGGTCTCCTTGGCGACCGCCCGCTTGCCGCAAGGATGGCAGCGCCGTCTTGTCCCCCTGACCAACGCGAACACGCGCGGTGTCGTCGGGTACTGCCTGGATCCCGCCGACTTGTCGGTAACCAAATATCTGGCGCATCGGCCCAAGGATCTGGCCTTTTGCCGCGCGGTTCTTCAGGCGGGGCTCGTTGACGGGGAGGTCGTGGCAAACGCATCCCCACGGCACCGGGCAGTCCCGAAGAGCACCGCCTAGCGTTGGACGCCCTTCGTCGAGATCTCGGCCCTCATCCCCCCCGGGGACTCACAGCCCCCGTCTGTAACAGCGGTCCGGCCACAAGATTCCATCCCGCCGTCCCCGGGGCCGCCAAGTTTCTTTCTCTCGATCCGACAGAGTTTAACCGCTATAACGTGCTTAAGCATATTTACACAGACCCATGCATAAATCTCCTAGATCTGCACATTCCTGAACACGTCTGGAATTGTTCGCTCTTTCGGAGGCCGCAGTTTTGCTCCTAGCCGTCTCCGGCATCCTCCCCATCCTGCTTTGGGGTATGCGTGGATATAGCG
>JAJZZH010000034.1 GCA_021797675.1 Bacillota bacterium
GGCGGATGCGCTTTTCGGCACACGGCATGAAGGGGTTCTTATGAGCGTCTAAGACAAAGACCATATATCTCCTTTCGGAGCCCCGTAAGGGGCTGGTAACGGATTCGTAGGAATCGCTCTCCTCGCCCAGGTTCCCTCGGGGTGCAGCATCCCTGCGCACCGCTCGCCACCCCCCCTGCTCGCTTTTAACGGAGGACCACAGAGCTTGAGACTAGAGAAGCATCCCAAGGTCTGCACCCAAGGAACGGAGCCGCTCGCTCCCAAGATCCTGGGGGGCTAAGGTTGGTCATCGCGCCCTGGCGGGCTTTCCGGCAGGAGCAAGCGACCGTCGGGAATAAATCCCTATAAGCCCCCGGCTTTAGCTGTGGGGTCTATGACGCGCTTCCCTCAGCCAGCCCACACAAAATCTTCACGGTACTCGCGTACGAAAATCAACGCAAAGATGATGCCCTAACATCGTTCTTTGGTAACATAGCATGGGAAGTATATTTACGCAAAGTTGTCGAACGGGAGGCCCCTCGGTGTATCGAATCCGTGTGCGTTCTAATAGAAGGCCGGCACCTATTCATGGCATACTGCTCGTTGGCACGCTGTTGACGGTAATTTGGCTGAGCACGCGACCTCCACATGCTGCCGTCTCCCCCCGTGGCCTGCGTCCTCACGCTAGCACCGGATTCGCTGCGGCTTCGACTCAACCCTATCTCCCCGCCGCCGCCATTCCCAAGCCTGCTCCTTCCCGCTTGCCGTTCACCCTTGGCGAACCGTCGGGCATTTTATGGAATCTCAACACCCATCAGCTGCTCTGGGCACTTCAGCCTAATCTCCCCGGGGGATTGGCGTCAACCACGAAACTTATGACCTTTTATTTGGCGTACCACCGTCTCCCGTTGTCCAAGGTGGTGACCATCAGTCTGAAGGCCGCCGCCACCCCCGGCTCCGATATCTTCATGCAGGCAGGCCAGCACTACACGGTTCGCCAGTTGCTCTATGCCCTGTTGATGGCCTCGGCCAACGACGCGTCGGTTGCGCTGGCCCAAGCCACCGCCCACCACACGGCGCGCTTTGTCCAACTGATGAATCGCACGGCCCGTCAATTGGGCATGACCCAAACCCACTACGGGGATCCCGACGGCCTCTCGCCCGCGTCTTACGGCACCGCCTGGAATCTTTCCACGATCGTCGAGCAGGACATGAAGATTCCGCTTTTTCGCCGCATCGTCGATACCCGCGTCACGAGCCTCCCCCACAATCCCGTCGTGTCGAACCTCAACGGCCTCCTGCGCTTGGATCCCTCGGTCATTGGCGTCAAGACCGGCTGGACCACCGCCTCCGGGTTCAGTGTCATCTTCGCCGCTAAACAGACGGTCGACGGGCACCCGGTCACCTTGCTGGGAATCCTAATGCATGGTCAAGACGGATTTTATCCGGTGTACACCGATGCCGAGAAACTCTTAAACTGGGGCTTTTCGCAAGTTCGGCAGGCTTCCCCCGCAAGCCATGCCTGGCTCCCGATTCGGCATCACGCCAGGCATACCTGATCCGTTCTCGTCCTGCTCGGGCTCAATCGGGCGCTTGCCGTCATTTCCGAAAGGGCCGCCCAAGGCGCAGGAAAAGCTAACGCACTTCCCGTCGGCGCCAGGGCCGTCTAAGGGTTGAACTCCCGTTTCGACAACCAAGAGCGCAGGACATCTTTTTTGATCTTCCCGCCGGGTCCCAGAGGAAGTTCGGCGACGCACCGGATCTGTTCCGGCCACTTGTACTTAGCCACGTCGAGCCCACTCAGATATTCGTGGATCTCTGCCAGATCGATCGGCTTGCCGTCGTCGGTCACCAGGAATACCGCTACGCGCTCACCCAAAACCGGATCCGGAGCCCCCACCACGGCCACGTCGCGGATCCTCGGATGCATGCTCAAACAATCTTCTATCTCCTTGGGAAAAATGTTCTGCGCGCCGCGCAAGATCATGTCCTTCTTACGCCCAACCACGCGGAGATAGCCTTCGCGGTCATAGACCCCGAGGTCGCCGGTGCGCTGGTAACCATCCCAGCGCCCACCCCACTCCCTGTCCCGGTACGTGTTCTGACTCTCTTCCGGATCATGGAGATATCCGGAATGGATGTTCCAAATCAAGATCTCACCCGTTTCCCCCGCCGGTAAACGCTTCCCCTGACCGTCCACCACCGCCACGTCGAATCCCTCGAAAGGAACGCCGGCCGCGGCCAACAAATGTTCCGTATCCGTCTGGGCCAAGATTGGCGACATACAGCCGCCAACTTCCGAGGTGCCATAGACATTAAAGGCCTTGATGCCACGTGCGAAAAGCTTTTCAATCACGTCTGCGGGTAGGGGGGCGCCCGAATAGCTGACGTTGCGCAGCGAGGCCAACGGCGAGCGATCGAAGTGGGAACTGGTTACCAGGCGCGTGATGAGCGCCGGATTCCAGGTCCAGATGGTCAGATTCTCCTGTTCGGTCAGCGTAAACACGGCTTCTTCGTCAAACTCCGTAAGATAGATCACCTTGCCGCCCGTATAAAGGGGGGTATGTACGCCCCATAGCCGGCCCGAGCCTCCACTGAGCGGGCCAATCAGCATGCGGCTGTCATACACGGTGTGCTGGGCCCGTTCGGCAATCGCCACGCTATGCACGTGAAACCAGTCGAGCGTCGTGCGCTGGGATACCTTGGGAATTCCGGTCGTACCCGCCGTCGGCAATAGTTCGTGCACCGCCAGCGGATCCGTCTTTAAATAATCCAGGTCGCGCACCTGATAGCGATCCCACACCGCGGGGGACAACAAATCCGACAGCGGGAACATCCGTTCCGGCCAGCGATCCTGCCGGTCACCCGCCACGTACACGCGCAACTCGGGATCGCGTGCCAACGCTTCACGGTACCAGTCGATAAACGGCCGACCGTGCCACTCGGGAACAATTACCGCCACCTTGGGGCGCACCTTGGCGATTAGTCCCAGCAACTCGGCTCGCCCCAAATCCACGTTGAGACCAAGATGTTTTGCCCGCAACTTGGAAGTGACCATATCCAAATAGGCCCCCTCTAAGCACGCCGGTAAGTGCGAGAGTACGGTATCTCCCTGCAGCAGACCCGCATCCAAGAGCTGGAAAATCATCGTGTTCACCTCGTCGAACACGTCGCCCCAGGTTCGCCGACGAAGCTCCGGGCCGAACGTGTCCACCATGGCCTCACGCCCGCCGTAGTGCTCAGCATTTGCCCGCAGCAAGTCCCAATGCACCCAGTCATAGTGTCGACCGCCAAGTTGGCGTGACCGTAAGACTTGGTCAAATCGCAACAGGCTATCTTGCATGATTGTCGCTCCTCTCTGGACCTTCTGCCCTTCTCCCCGCATTCGCCATCGGACGCGGTTATCCTGCTTGCAGTCAGTGCGCCGCGATTGAGAAAGCGGCGCGGGGAATCGCCAAGATGTCGGTTGGATTAGCCGTCGGTATTGCGCCTTGCCATGATCCATCGCAGGCGGCCATGGGTTGACGACCGCCGAAGCTTTAAAATCCACATTTCGCACCCTTCGCCCTCCGCCGACTCCCACACGTGGCCCCCTCGGAGCTTGTCCATAAATCCCCATGAGCACGTGCAAAACTACAATATATTCCGCAGTTTCTGGAAACGATACCATATATTGTGGATACGGTTGGCATGATTCGAATTAATGGACATGCTCCTCGGCGGCACGTCAGCGTCGCCGCCAATCCAGGCGATAGGTTGGGGATCATTCCTCGCTGCAATCCGGGGACAAAACCTCTGACCACGCCCATGAGCGCCCTCCTCGGGATCCATCGGTGCCCCAAGCCCCAGCACCGGCTTGCCGACGGCGGTGAAATCCAGTACGGTGGGACACGATGAAGTCTGGGGAGGGGTCCCATGGGTATCGGTCGATCACGGCGCATCGCGCTCTATTACTTGCTCTTTTACTCAACGATTGCCGTCTGGCCGCCGTACTTCGCCCTGTATCTCCATTTTCGGGGCCTGAGTCCGGAGGCGATCGGCTGGTTGTTGGCGGTCTACCCAGCGATCGGACTCTTTGCTCAGCCGTTGTGGGGCATGATCAACGACCGTTTCCATCGTGAATGGATAACGGTCGTCGTCTCGATTATCATGGCGCCGGCCATCGCGTGGTGGTACGGACAGGTGGATGTCGTATGGTATCCGGTCGTCGCGATGGCGATGGCCTTCTTTCAGACCGCCATCATCCCGATCGCCGACAGCATGACCGTTCAGGCCCTGGGTCCACACCGTTACGGTGAAGCCCGATTATTTGGTTCCCTGGGTTATGCGCTGGTGGTTGCCGCCGTCGGCCTGTTGTATCATGAGTATGGCATTAGCCGCTTCATCCTGTTCTACCTCCTGGCTTCGATGTTGGCCTTAGTCGGAGCCCTGCAGTATCCCCGCCCAGAATCTCGACTAACCGCGACGGCAACCCGTCCGCCGTGGTTTGCAGGCATCGGGCGGCTTTTCGCCCAACCTCGCTTCCGGCTACTCCTGTTGTTCATCCTATTTATTTCGGCGAGTCAATCCATCAACGGATACTTTTTTGTCCTCTACTACCGGGCGGGGCATCACCCCCTCTCCTGGCTGGGCATCCTCTTCGCGGGCGGCGCCCTCAGCGAGATCCCCATCTTTTATCTTTCGGGACGGCTCATCCGGCGCTTTGGCCCCGCGCGGATGCTATGCCTGAGCGGTATTATCTTCGCCTTGCGCTGGTCGATCGTGGCCCTGCAACCGCCCACTTGGGGGCTCGTCATCCTGCAAACCCTGCACGGTCCGTCCTTTGGCCTTGGGTTGGCCTCAGGCATCAATCTGGCCGCCGAAGTCAGCCACGCGGGAAATCGCGTCGCTGCGCAGGCGCTGTACAGCGCCACCAGCATGGGGATGGCGCCGCTCATGGGCAGCGTGGCCGGCGGCTATCTCCTCGGCTGGGCCGGACCTCAGAACCTGTACTGGTTCAACACGGCCATCGCCTTAATCGGCGTCCTGGGAATCGCCTTTTGGGTGTTGCGTCGGGAACGAAACTCGCGCGTCCCCGTTGCCCGCCATTCGCCATGAGCCCGACGCAATCGTCGAGGAGAGGACGTCGAAAGATGCCTCCCCCCTGAGTGAGAGGAAACGGATGGTCAGCCCGTTCTAATTAGGCCCGTTCTAATTAGGCCCGTTCTAATTATTGGAAGGGACCTTCGCCTCCGCCAGGATCCCGAAAAGGCGCAGGGTCGCCCCCTGGGTCAACAGATCGATGGGCAACGCGGGATTGTTGAGCCCCGTCCAGTTGCTGCCGTAAATTCCACTGGGATAGCGATCATAGCGCATGGCCAGATCCGCCTGGCGGATCACGGGCTCGATCCAGGCAGGATTATGATCCGCCCGCCACAACATATAAAGCCCGCGCAGCAAGATCGCATTGAAGGGCGCGTTCGAACTGCCGGCGTCCTCCACCATCACGCCGTTCAACGGGTCAACCAAAGCGGAGATAGCAGCCGTCGCCAATTGCTCCGCGCGGTGAAGGTAGCGAACCTGCCCGGTGGCCCGATAGAACAAAACGTCCGCCTGCAGCACCACCCCGGTGTCATAGGTGAAGGGCCGACCGTTGGCAGCCTCCCCCGGACTCATAGAGTCTTTGTAGATGCCGTTCAGGCCCCGCATATAGGTGCGATCCCACGTCGAGATCTTCTTCGCCCAGGCCAGATCTGCAGGATTCTTGGTCACCATGTATAGGCGCAGCACCGCGTCCAGAAAGCTCGCGGTCGCGGTTTGCGTGCGGCCCTGGGTGTTTTCATTGAAGTACTCGCCCCCCGGCGGCGGCACCGACTGATTCCAGCCACTTTCCAAGAACAACGTATCAGCCTTGGCCTCCTTGAGAAAGATTGGATTCTTGGTGTCCTTATATGCGCGGAGCAGGTCCAAATCGGTCCACCCGTTGTCGTCGAAGAAGGCCGTGCCTCCCCCGGCGCTAAATAGATAGGACTCGTAACCGGGCGGGCTCAGATATGGGTCATAGTACTGGGCCAAACCGTGATTCGCTTCCCTCAGCGCTTTCGTGGTAAGCGATTTCCCGAGCGCTGGGGCACTCGCGGTGATTCCGGCCATGGCCTGGGTAAACGGCCAGAGATACGAGTAAAAGAGCTGGGGGCCGCTCGGCTGGGTCACCGGGATGAGCGGATAACGCAGGGCCACATAGAGCCCGCTCCCCTTCACGCCATAGGTCGACTGCATAGCGGCATACAACGCTCGGGATGCCGCAGCGTACGAGGGAATCGGCGGCAGCGACGGCTGCAATCCTTGGATCGCCCAGTTGAAGAGCGCGGCGGTCACCGGCAGATGGTCCTGGCCGTGATTGGCCACCTGCAAGGTGGTCAGCACCACGCGTCCTTGGCCGCTCTCAGCGCCCACCGCCACCGGCTCCATCGCCGTGCCGACTTGGCCGCGGATCAGCGTCTGGTAGCCGTGAGCCGAACGGTAGTAGGCATTCGCAGCACGGGTCCAATCCACGATTTTCCCCTGCAACCGGACGGCGTGGACCGAGGCCGGGGTCAGATCGACGGCAAGTGACTTCGACAGCGGCGCGGATCCGACGTCGCCCAGATCGATCAGGCGTCCCCCGCCCTGAATCCATGCCGCCAGGGCCTTTTGGTGTTTGACAAATCCGAGCTTGTAGCCGTTGTGATTGGCAAAGGTGTTTTGGGAGAGCACCAACACCTGAAACCGCTTCAGATTGGGCCACAAATAGGCGCGGGGGTAATAGTTTTCCGCATGCTGAGGTTTGAACCAAACCAGCGACACGTTGTACCCCAGCTGGGTCAGCTGCCACGCTGCATTCAACTCTAAATTGACCTCGTTGCTCACCGGCGTCGCCGGATGGGCGGCAGAAATCACGGTCGATGGGTCGGTCACCACCACCGCCACCTGGATGCCCTGGTGCATGGGAATTGCGGGGTCGGGTGAGGCGGCCGCTGGTGCGCTGGCCGTGAGGGTCTTTCCGTCGGTCGTGTAGGTCGCCGACTTCCAGCCGAATCCAATCAGGTCGTGACGCAAGAGCGTATCGGTCGCCAACAGATAGTGGGCGGTGACGGCGACGCTGGGTACGCTCGGGCCCTGCGCCAAGGATCCCGTCTCCGGTCCCACCGGCGGATGGGCCGACGCGCCGAATCCGCCGGTCGCCATCTGCAGCGTGAGCCCATAGTTGTACTGCATCTCCGCCGCATCGGGCAGGCCCGCGTGAACACTCGCGATTACATCATTAAACGTGCTCACCCCGTTGGTCCAATCCATCCATGAATAATAGCCGGGGCCGGCCTTGGCTCCGTATCCCTGATAAGCAAACCCCAAGTTAAACATGGCGCCGACCGCTCGGGCCCCACTCACCGGATTCAGCTCCAGGTTCCACAGCGGCGCCGCCAGAAAATCGGTCGTGCTGGCTCGGCGCACGCCGTTGTCGGTCAATAGGGCGACTACCGCGCGATTTGCCGCCTTCCGCCACGAAGCCGTCACCGGCCCTCCGCCAATCCACTGGGCCGCCTGCCGGAGTGCAGTAATCGCGACCGCGTTGGCCTCTGCCGAACCGGCCGGGCTGCCGGAAGTCGATATGAACGCCCCCCATACCGGTGACTGAAACCCGGGCAAGGCCTGGGCACCGCGCTCTACCGCGGGTCGCCAGGCCACCGCCGTCCCCGACCCGACCCACGCCGACGTCTGGGTCATCGCCCACAACACTCGGGCAGTGGCCCCCAAGGTCGACGGCTGGCTGGCCGACAGCGCCTGGTTCCAGCCCCCGCCGGTGGTCTGCACATGGCGCAAGTGATCCACGATCGACGCCGCCAGGGATGACTCGCCGTTAGCCGCCAGGGCCACCGCGGTATAGGCGGTGGTGGTCGCCGAGGCCCGCGCACCGTTCCCAGCGATGACGCCTCCTGCCGGGGTGACGTGCGCGTTCAGGTATCTCAGAGCTTTTTGGTACGCCGTCAAATAGTTCGACGGGTCAGACGCGACCAGTTGGATCGGTCCCGCGGTCTGACTCGCCAAATGGCTAGGGGCGGCGGCCCACGCGGTGCCGGTGGTGCCGAAAAATAGCAGAGCCGTGCCAAACCAGGATAGTGCCTTGGCTACCATACGAACTCTCCTTAATCTATCCAAATACATTCCTCAATTGGAAGGTTTGTCCTAATTACCGACCTACTATAAACGATTACAAATATAAGCGCAATATACTCGTTATGTTCGGCATATCATTTCATCGATCGCCGGATCTCCGCAACGCCGAGGCCGACCGTGCCGTGCCGGGGATAGTAAGGGAAACATCCCACGCCCCAAAGTGGGTGCCAAGCCCAGATGCAATCCCGTCCGGGCAAAGCGCCATCGGCGGGAAACGGCACATCGCAAAAACGTCACCCGGCGCCTCCGTCCCTCAGAACCTCGCCCGGGGCACCACGATCCAAACCGAGGGCTTGAGCTACCAGGCTTTCCCAAGGCGCTTTGGCCGAGCCCTCAGCGTTCGGGCGCCCAAGGAGTTTCTGACGATGCTGACTCAGCCCCCGGCCGACGGCCTTATCGCAAACCGATGTCTGCAGACGACGCGTGCCCCAGCGATGGCCGAGCGCATGCATCGCAGTGCCGGCGGGGTGGTGATGCAACGCGATCTCTTCAGCGCCGCTTCGTGCGTGACGATACCCTCCAAGTCGCCCAGGGCTTCCGCGTCTTGGCCAGGCCGGGTGCGGAACCGCTCCTGCGGAGGATCCTTGGAAGTCTCCGACGGGGGATCCTTGGAAGTCTCCGACGGGGGACGGCTTGGTGGCAGGCCACCCAAGACCAACCGGCGAGTCGAGGCTCTCGGCCCTCTTCCTTTGGCCGCTTTCTCAGCGGTCCGAGTCAGAGCGGGTCGCCCGAGAAAGCATTCCTGCCCGAACCTAAGACTGCGGATACAATACTGGGCGCAAGCACCTGGGAAAGGCGCTGAGAGGGCGACGATTCGAACCCCACCGGCTTTAGCCGTGGGGAGTGTGGTCCAGAGGATCACCATGCGGCCCGGGCAGAGCAACCAATCCCCAAGGTGTTGAACCATGTTCCTATTACCATAGGTACATGGCTGTGCACGGATAAGGCTAAGCCACTATAAGGCCGATCGCGATGTCGCAGGCTTGGGGGACGCCGATGCCACCTGAACAATCCGGCAAACAATTTACACCCGACCATGGGGGTGGCCGGGTGTAGATGGGGAGGTATCATTTGGCATAGAGCCAAATGATCCTGACGGTCTTATCCTACCAGAACCTGTTAAAAGAATCCTAAGGAATTCACTGGATCCTTCAAATTTCGCATACTTTCTTCGACTCATCCCACCATCCGACGGCATTCGTTGTCTGATCTCCTGGGCTCCGGGCGCGGCCAGGGATTTTCCGGGCCACCATGCGGAAAACACCGATCGGCGCAGCATTCGACGCCGATCGCCCAATTGCCACGATATCCAGATCCTCGACCGCAGGACCTTCCGGGGCCCCGAACCCTAGGCCTGGGGCATCTCCTGACAACGAGATGATCGTCAGACATTGCCATGCAGGATCTGGGATGATCGCAGAACTTTGATCCTTGCTGACCACATCCTTACCCGTCGCCACGACGGGTCCACTGCGGCCATCCTTACCGCCGATCGGGACGTCTGGCATGTTGCACCCACCTTTCGCGATCGCCAGC
Source organism: Bacillota bacterium (assembly GCA_021797675.1). Classification (GTDB taxonomy): domain Bacteria; phylum Bacillota; class Sulfobacillia; order Sulfobacillales; family Sulfobacillaceae; genus JAJZXC01. The sequence goes on from JAJZZH010000034.1 coordinate 9,709, forward strand.
ACCCCTGTGGATTCATTGGCAACCGCAATGTCATTGGATCAGTGAGAAGGTTCGGCTACACGGCCTGCTGTGTGTTGGCGGTGACCTTGCCGCATCTTCTGTGCCGAGAGTGTGTCCAGGCGGGTATCCATCGCAGCCTCCCGGCTCCGCTGTCCGGATGGACCCCGGTTCGGGCGGTGTCGCCTGGCTCGTTTCGCCGATCCGTCGCACGGAACTCCACCACCCTGGGTTTTACGGCGCATCCTGATAATGCCTAGCCGATCTCGAAACCCCTTGCAGCGCGAGAGGTTCATTATGGCCCCGATCATATAGCTCGGAAACTTCTGCGCAACCCGTAGGTTCCGCCCTTGCGGCCACGGTTCCCGCCGGAGATATGACCCCACCTGCGCTGCAGGTTGACCGCGACTTCCGGGAGACGTATCTTTGCGGTGAGAGTTGCCGTTGGCAGTCGACGCTGGGCTCTCGTGGGAAGGCGAAGCCGTTCCTGGCGGGTGGCGGCCTCCGCTCCCGCAGAACGACTCGATGGGGGATTTTGCGATATGTGCGGACGCTACACGCTCACCTGGCCGCTGGCGGCCATTCTCAAGGATCTGGGTGCCAAACCGGTGGCCGGCACGGTATGGGCACCCAGCTATAATATCGCGCCTGGCAGTAAAGTGCTGACCATCGTCGAACGGTCTGGAACGCTCTATGCCGGTCTGATGGAATGGGGCATGCTGCCCCGGCCGGGGTCTGCCGGACGGCGCATAATTAATGCTCGGCGCGATTCGCTCCTCGAAAAGCCCTTTTTTCGCCAGGCCGTGCAAACCGGCCGCGCCATTGTGCCCGCCGACGGTTACTTTGAGTGGACACGCGACACGCGGGCCCCCTACCGCCTGTGTGACCCCAAACGAAATCTATGGTATTTTGCGGCCGTGTTCCAGGCAGGCCCCGATCGCTCCCGTCTGGCTCTTGTCACTACCGAGGCCGTGGGTCCGGTGGCCGCGGTTCATCCCCGAATGCCGTACATTTTGCCTCGTGTCGCCATCCGGTCCTGGTTGGACGCCAGCCACGACGCCTACCGGGCATGGATCACCCTGCCCGCTCCGGTTGCCGAGGCGGAGTGTTACCCGGTATCTCGCGCCGTCAATCGCGCAGACGCCGACGGCCCTCACCTGATCCAGCCGCTCCCTACTACACCGTCTCCCTCCGACTAAATGGCTGTGGCGAGTTCTGCCGCTGCTCCAGAAGTGTGAATCGCGCTGCCTAAGGCCCAGCAGGCCGGGGCCTTGGTGCAGCACATTGACGCCGCAGCGGAGGTTTGCCCCAGCAACCCGATCGACCATGGAACCCCCGAGGAATCGGTTGATTTTCTCTGACCGGGAACCGTTAAGGGAACATGGCTTCGCATCGCGCCTTCGTGCGGTTCCGTGATGTTGTTGGTGAGCGACCGAAAGTGTTCGGCCCCCCGGGAAGGCTTGCGGAGGACGGACCAGACACAGGGCTGGGACACCGTCGCTTCGGCGAGACTCTCCGTATGTCGGAGCCAACGCGGTGCGGGATGACGAACAGGCGGGTGGCGTTAAGCCAGTCTCTCACCGCGGCAGACTCCGGGAGAAGTGGTCGTTTGAAGCCGAACTGAGGAAAACCCGGCGTACGGAATTTTAGAGGGCCTGCAGGAAATCGGGTAGGTTCAGCGATAGTCTCCTCCACTACGGCGCCTGCGGGCTACTCGAGAGTCCAGCCCGCCGAGCAGGGATGGGCTCGCCGTGGCCGTTCTGCTGGCTGTGCAGCTTCCATACCGAGGGGGGCGACGCGACGTCGCCGGGGTTTACCCCAACCATTGAATTGGGTTGACCAATTGGCCAAGGCTTTTTCCTACCGGTTCCGGGGAAGGATACGTTCTGCATCGCCGATCCAGCTGTGGAGCGGATTCGCGCCGCAGAATGCCACGGGGCTCCTGAAGGACTACGACGCGGAGAAAAATGGCTTGATCGATAAACACGTCAGCCATGGGCCCCTCGAAGGCGCCACTGGCCACATCACAACGAACCATCGAAGAGGGCGCAGGGCTAAAGTCGCTCAATGCCGACAATGTGCTCGCCCTGGGGGACATGGTCAGAGCACCACCCATCATCCTGATTGCCAATGAGCCGCCTCACTGTTGACTTTAGGGCCGCCGTTGGCCACTATGAGGGGGACATCCTAACGGAAATCAAGGAGGTAGCAACATGAGCCAAGAGGTGACCGTCCTCAACGAGTTTAAGTGTGTGGACTGTGATCAATTATTCTTGATGCCGGGCAAACCCAGCGCCAAGTTCTGCCCGCGATGCGGTTCCGACGGCATTCAGTACGGAGCGATCAGCAAAGTCCAGGTGATTGAGACGCAAATGCGTGAAAAGTAGCCAGCGGCGCGGCGATCCCGTGATAGTGGGACGTCTGGCAGGGGCCCCCGCCAGACGTCCCAACGCTCTTGTCATCCGCTTTTCCTCCCAACCATCACCGGCCTCCCGCTGGGTGCTGGCGCCCCGGGTCCGGCAATTCAAACCAGGCCTTGGCAGAAGTCCGTGCGGCGGTGGATTGCCCCTCCCGACTTAGCCAACGGCTTGGCGAATGGCTTGATCGAGGTCGGACACCAAGTCATCGGCCGTTTCAATGCCGACCGACAGCCGGATCAGGTTTGGGGCAACACCGGATCGGATTCTCTCCGCCTCCGACAGTTGTTGATGCGTCGTCGAGGCGGGATGAATCACCAGGCTCTTGGCATCGCCCACGTTGGCTAAATGCTTGAACAGTCGCAATCGGTCGATGAAGCGGCGTCCTTCTTCGACACCTCCCTGGATACCAAACGTCAAGATCGCTCCCTGACCCTTCGGCAAATACTTTTGAGCCAGCGCATAGTAGGGACTCGTGCGCAACCCGGGATATTGCACCCACTCAACCAAAGGATGCGCGTGCAGGAAGCGCGCTACCGCCATCGCGTTGGCCGAGTGCCGTTCCATGCGCAGAGCCAACGTCTCCAGGCCCTGGATAAGATAGAACGCGTTGGTAGGGCTAATCGCCGGACCCAGATCGCGCAGCAACTGCACCCTCGCTTTGGTGACAAAGGCGGCGGCGCCTACGTCTTTGGCGTAAGAAACGCCGTGGTAGGAGGGGTCGGGTTCCACGAGTCCCGGAAACCGCCCGTTATCCCAGTCAAATCGCCCACTGTCGACGATAAGGCCGCCAATCGCGGTACCGTGGCCGCCGATAAACTTGGTCGCCGAATGCACCACCACGTCGGCGCCAAACTCGAAGGGTCGGCAAAGATAGGGGCTGGCAAACGTATTATCCACGATCAAGGGCACCCCGTGGCGATGCGCAATGGTGCTGATCGCTTCAAGGTCAGCCACATCCAAGCGCGGATTGCCCAGGGTCTCGACAAACACGGCCTTGGTGGTGGGTAAAATGGCCCTCTCGATAGCCGTCAAGTCGCCTGGGTCGACAAAGTCAACCGCGAGCCCCAGGCGCCTCAAGGTTACGTTGAAGAGATTATACGTTCCACCGTACAAATGGGCGGAACTCACCACCTGATCGCCTGGGCCGGCAAGATTGATCAGGCTCAGGGTAATTGCCGCCTGACCCGACGCCACGGCTAAGGCCCCTACTCCGCCCTCTAAGAGGGCGACCCGTTGTTCCAGCACGTCTTGGGTGGGATTCATGATCCGCGTGTAGATGTTTCCCGCTTCCCTCAGGGCAAACAGGCTCTCCGCGTGTTCCGTGCTGTCGAATTGATAGGACGTAGTCTGATAAATGGGCACCGCTACCGCGCGGGTCACCGGGTCGTGGTCGAAAGCGGCATGCAAGGCCAGCGTCTCAAAACCCCAACCATTTTCGTTTTGGCTCATCGTGCACACTCCTCGTCAGCGGACTGCTACGGATCCCGGTTTGCATTCTCTGCGTTCCAGCTGCACCTGCCTCTCCCGAGGCTCGGCTGCTCCGTGCTCTTGATACTACACTAATCCTGCCCATCTAGGGACCAAGCAAACAGAATCTATATATACTCTATCATCATTTTCGTATTATGCAACTCCAATGCCCGACTCAGTTTGGTCCAGGTCATGGGGATTCATCCTGGTTGCCCGATTACCCATGGGTCCCTGCCCCAGATTGACCGCAAGGGCCTTCCTCGTTCACCACGGCGTCCCAAGCCGCCCGCATCCTCGTCGCCGCAGCCTGGGGCATCAGTCCTCCCACGCCCGTTCCCATGCCAGGACAAGCGACCCGGCCAACAATGCGATCGGGATGTTGCCGATTCCAGGCCATCACCGCCAGCAGAGCGGCGCGGAAGGCGTGATAGGCATTATCCGTGTGTGCGATATTGCCGGGAGTTCGCATTGTCGGGGCAACAATCAGACAGGGCCATCGGGGATGTTCCGGAGTAGCAACCACCACCGCACTACCGACAGGCAGTTCTCCTCCCCACTCGGCCGCGATGACCTCCCGCACCCTGTGCTCAATATCGATCGCATGCTCGGCATAATTCATGGCGTATTGATAATCGAGGCCGCCTCGCATCATCCCGTAGCTGTTGGCAGGCGAAACCAGGGCTGTTCCCGGCGGTTGGTGCAGAATATCACCGGCTATCACCTGCACCCCGCTGACTTCCCGAAAGGCCACCGTCCATGCCTCAACCAGGGGGTCGGGACCAACCAACGCCACCGTTGGCAGCGTTGTGGGCCGTGCGATCATGGTAATCTCCCCGTTCTGCAATCTTGCCACATGCACATTACGTCCAGGCCCGTCGAAACGCTTGAATGAAATCGCGGTACCACCAGGCACTGTCTTTCGGCAGACGCCGTTGCCCAGCGTCGTAATCCACATAGACCAAACCAAAGCGCTTCGAATATCCGAAACTCCATTCGAAGTTGTCCAACAACGACCAGACATAATATCCGCGCAAATCCACGCCGGAGTCCAAAGCATCCCCCAAGGCGCCGATATGGCGTTTCAAATAGCTGATGCGGGCGGAATCCCTCACCCGGTCATCGACTAGCTGATCAGGGTACGCCGCGCCGTTTTCGGTCACCATGAGCGGGATCCGCGTATACTGATCGTGAATACGCCGCAATACATCCGTCAATCCTGCAGGGCCAACCGGCCAGCCCATATCGGTCACCTCGTCGCGCGGCGTCACATCCTTGACGCCCGCGAGTTCGGTCTGGTCCGCATCATGGGCAACCACCTGATAGGTATAATAGTTGACTCCCAGGAAATCTAGGGGGGACCCAATCTGCGCCATATCGTCGCCGCGGACAGCCTCCCCCGCGGAGCCAAGCATTTCGTTCAGGCCGCTCGGGTAGTTCCCGAGGAAGATCGGATCGAGAAAACTGCGATTGAGAATCGTATCCATCCGATCTCGCGCCGCCAAATCTTCCGGGCGGTCTGACGCCGGATAGACCGCACTGAGGTTCAGCGTGATACCAATTTGGCCGCCAGCCCGCTGACTCCGGTACGCCTGCACGGAAAGCCCGTGGGAAAGCAAAAGATGATGGGCCACCACGCCGGCCTGGGCCGGATCCTGGATGCCCGGCGCGTGCTGACCGAGCAAATGCCCCAGCACCGCCGTGCACCATGGCTCGTTATGCGTAATCCAGGTGTCTATGCGGTCGCCAAATTGTTCGAACATGCGACCTGCGTAATCGCGAAAATAATACACCGTGTCGCGATTGCGCCAGCCTCCCCGCTCCTCCAGCGCCTGGGGCAAGTCCCAGTGGTAAAGCGTCACCACAGGCCGAATTCCGGCAGCCAATAAAGTATCCAAGAGACGGTCATAAAACGCTACCCCATCGATATTCAACGTACCTCCGCCAGTAGGGTAGATGCGCGGCCAAGCCACGGAAAAGCGATAGTGGCCAACGCCGAGTTGACGCATAAGGTCCACGTCTTCTCGATAGCGGTGGTAATGATCGCAGGCAAGATCTCCGGTATCCCCATGCCAGGTCTTGTTCGGGGTGTGGCTAAAAGCGTCCCAAATCGACCGTCCGCGCCCATCTTCATTCACCGCGCCTTCGATTTGATAGGCGGCGGTCGCCGTGCCCCAACGAAAATCAGGCGGGAATTTCCTCAACCAATTGGTGTCAAACTCCATTCCGTTCGCGGCCCGAAGCATACTGGCGGCTCATCGTTCGCCGGTGGCGCGCCAGCGCGGGAAAACCGCTTCCCCCTTTCTCTCGACCCGTGCGCCCCTCGCCAAGCCCACCGCGAAAGCCCCGGATTTATCCCTGGCCAGGAAGCGCGGCGCCCTTTCTCTTCTTGGTTGAATCCGATCCTCCGGGCGGGGGAGAGGCTCTTGCCCCAGCCCCTAACGGCAACCCTCTTGCGGGAACGCGCCTCGCCACCGTTGCAGAGGGCCTTCTAGGCCGACCGCACTCCACGCTGTGCCCTCGCCCGCTCTGTCCCATCGGGGCAGGGCAGAGGCCTGGAGAAACATTCCCCGGTGTGGCGGTGACGTCTCAGGACTCCGGTCGCCTGACGACGTGGAGGCTCCTCCGCAGGTCTGTCCCCGCACGATCACTAGGTGTATGATACCGCATCGCCCGCCATGGCGCGCCAATCCTCCGGAAATCCATTGCCGCTAAGGGCTTGGGTCTAGCTGCGCGGGGCCTTCCAGGATTTTGGACGTGGCATTGCGGACCTAATCTTCGGGGGTCTGGAACCAGGTGATTGGGCACGCCCGCTATACGAAACATGCTCAAACTTACCCATAAGGCTACAAAGCTGTTTCGCTGGAATGATTCGCTCTTTCGGAGGCGGCAGTTTTGTTCCAAGCCGTCTTCGGCATGATCCCCATCCTGCTTTGGGGTATGCGTGGATATAGCGTCTACTGACGCTAATCCGCAGGGTAGGAACCGCCACCTCGAAAGTCCTGCCGGTAGCCGTGGCCGTTCCCGTCATCGAAAAGCCCCCAGGCGGCTTTTCTCGGGTACTAAGCTTCCTTCCGGCGACCACTGACCGTAGGAAGAAATCCCCAGGATAACCCCAAAGCATGGGGACAGGGGGGATTCGGCCCCCAACCGCCACCTTCTTGCCTGTCCCGTCCCCTTGCGGGTAAAGCGGGCACC
>JAJZZH010000147.1 GCA_021797675.1 Bacillota bacterium
TCGAATCATGCCAACCATATCCACAATATATGGTACCGTTTCCAGAAACTGTGGAATATATTGTAGTTTTGCACGTGCTCATGGGGATTTATGGACAAGCTCCTAGGGACTTTCCGGCGTACGGGCGTCTTTTTCATCCAGCCTATGACCGAGAGGGTCGTCCCGTTCGCTGGGCCGAAATTGCCCGGGCTTCGCACGGTGAATTCGGACCGAAATCCGACTTTATCCACGTGGCTCTGGTTCCTCATGTCCCACCGGGCACCACCCTTTGGGATGGAAATACCCCGGATCGCGGTTCCTTGGACCCTGCGGACGCCATGTACTTGGTAGAAGTGCTCACCAGGTTCACCGATCCCACTCAAACGATTTGGTACGGTCTGTGGGAAGGCTTGGGCTGGGACCATTCGATGACGTACATCGAGGGATGCCCCCCAATACACACCCCGGACCCAGTCCCTGAGCAGGTGCGCCAGGGTCCACGGATTTGCTCGCCAGTCCGGAAGTACCTGATGTACTCGGGAACATTGGCCGACGCCTTGGCATGGATGTCCTCGAAGCATCAAACGCCCCATCTCTGGTGGCCGTCCGATCACCGGTGGTGCGTAGCCAGCGATGTTGACTTGCCCTGGTCAATCGTCGGTGGAGAGACCGAGGTCATTACGCAACTGGTCCACCATTCGCACCTGGAAGTGTTAGCGATAACCCCGGATGACGAATTGGACCCAGTACCCTCGTGGTTTTCGTCGGGGATCAGCGTCGCCGTTGCGGAACTGGTCACGAATGGTGTCGCCGCAGTACAAACCCCGCGCGGAACTGTCGAATTCGCGCTTAGCGCCAGCCAGAACTCTCTTACGGATTGGCCAGCTGAGTCCCCTGATGAGAAACGCACCCGGCGCCTATTAGCCTACGATGAGTCATCGAGGATGAGGGAGCTCCATACCAGCATCAAGCTTGCCCTATATGATCGACTGGAACTCTACTGAAAGACGGTGTTTGTAGTATTCTATTCTAAGCGGCCTGTCCGGCGCGGGGTCCAGGCTGAGTCATCTCCACTTTTGTTGACGATATTTAGTGACTCATCTGTATATTCTGAGTAAGGGATTTCTGGGGTTTCATGGCGAATCTTGTTCAAGACGCCAGCTTGGCGACAAGAGGAGGATTTGAATGATTTCCCTGGGATCGATAACCGAGTTTTTCACCAACACGGGTCAGCTTCGGCTGTCGCAGCGCAAAACCCTCGCGGCCCTCGTCTGGGCTGTCCTATATGAACCCTTGCTGGGCATTGCAAAAATCGGCCGGCAGTGCAGCCTGTAAACTAAGATATCTCGCCGGTGGAAGTCCGGTCGTGGCAATTTCCCGTTCGGCCACGTAGCGAATCGCGCGCTAACGCTCGCGGACCTCCTCACCGCGTATAAGTACCAACCTCAATTGGAGCAGCGCCACGAAGAACTCAAAGGGCCGATGGCGGTTTCCCCGGTATTGCTGAAAGACAACGCACGCATCGAGGGTCTGTGGTGTCTCGAGTTTCTGGCGTTGTTGATCCGGGCCCTCATCGAGCGGGAAATTCGGCAGGCGATGGCCCGGGAACACCTGGCTGAACTCTCTCTATACCCTGAAGACTGGGGATGTGCCACGCCGACGGCTACCCGGGTACTGGCCATCTTTGATGATCTGGCCCGGCACCGCCTCTTCCACGGCGAAACCCTCGTGCAAAGCTTTCCGCCTGAAGTCATTCCGCTCCAGGAGCCGGTGCTCACCCTGCTCGACGTGCCCTCGTCCGTCTGCACCGCCATCTGAATTCTCGGGCTGATTCTTCGGATGGGGGAAGAAATGGTCTCTGAAATGTGCGGAAAAAGAGTTTACAACGCCACCAATTCTTTATGACCGAATATGTAGCAGGCAAGTTTGGGGTTGCTGTTCCTCGCGGCATTTCGCGTTAACGCGTCCAGACGCGCAGGAACAGCCTGTCTTGGCGACGAACCGCTGAACTGGACATGGATGTGTCCGGGCTAGTCAATGGCCCACAGCGAGGCTCTGCGTGGCTCCGACAGGTACTGGGATACCGACCGGGGGGTGCCCCGAGGATTTTCTCGGGGAGTGGGCAAGACATCTGGAAATTGGACGCTGATTTGCTTTTTTGGGGGGCATCGATACAATAAAAGAGTAATCTGGTCGATAGCACGGTGGTGCTGACGAAGCGGAACAATAGGCCAATTTGCCGGTCAAGAGAGTCGGCGGACAGTGCAAGCCGAACCGCGACAACTGGCTGAACTCGCCGCCGAAGCGCCGGGGAGTGGCCCGATATAGCCATAGCGAGGGGGCGGTTGCGCGGCTAACCGCCAAGCAGGGTGGTACCGCGGATTTTCCGTCCCTAGGTGTTAGGGACGTTTTCTTTATGATGGGAGAGAGCGCGATCGACATGCAAACCGACAGTGAAACGCTGGTGCGTCCTCAGCGGCCCGATCGATATGACGTCAAGGCCGTCGAAAGTCGCTGGCAGATAGAGTGGGAGCGGCAACACCTCTATACCGTCGGATCAGCCAAGGATCTGCCGAAATTCTATTGCCTGGAGCAGTTTCCCTATCCCTCGGGGCACCTCCATATGGGTCACGTGCGGGTATATACGCTGGGCGATGTGGTCGCGCGTTACCGGCGGATGAACGGATATCGCGTGCTCCATCCCATGGGATGGGACGCGTTCGGCCTGCCTGCAGAAAACGCGGCGATTAAGAGCGGGGTGGCACCGCGGGTATCCACGATGGCCAATATTGCCTATATGAAAACACAAATGCGGCAAATGGGGCTATCTTTCGATTGGGCGTGCGAGGTGACCACTTCCGAACCGGACTACTACCGGTTTACCCAAGAGCTGTTCTTAATGTTTTACGAACGCGGACTCGCATATCGCAAGGCCGGTCCCGTCAACTGGTGTCCATCGTGCGAAACCGTCCTGGCTAACGAACAGGTGGAGGACGGAGTCTGCTGGCGATGCGAGGCTCCGGTCACCAAGCGCGATCTCACCCAGTGGTATTTCAAGATCACCGACTATGCCGAACGGTTATTGCAGGATCTTGATGGCTTGGATTGGCCGCAGGACATCGTGACCCAGCAGCGCAACTGGATTGGCAAGAGCACTGGCGCGGAGGTGGTGTTTAAGGTTCCAGCCACCCAAGACGCCATTACCGTATTTACCACCCGGCCGGACACGTTGTTTGGTGCCACTTACGTCGTACTGGCGCCTGAGCACCCGCTGGTTACCCGCCTCATTGCCGGCTTGCCGTCGGAGCAGGCGGTGAACGACTTTGTGGCGCGAGAACGGGTGATTAGCGACATCGAGCGCACTGCCGAAACGTCAGAAAAGCGTGGGATATTTACCGGGGCGTATGCCGTGCATCCGCTAACTGGGGCGCAAGTGCCCATTTGGGTAGGGAATTATGTGCTGGCCGACTATGGAACCGGCGCTGTGATGGGGGTCCCTAGTCACGACGAGCGGGACTTCCGGTTTGCCCGTCAGTATCACTTGCCCATGGTGACGGTGGTTCGGCCTCCCGGTCAGGGCGGGGGCGATTTGGAGGCGCCGACGGAGGCCTACACCGGTGCCGGGATATTGGTCGGCTCGGGAGAATTTTCGGGGCTTGACAGCGAGGCCGCCAAGGCGGCCATCGCCGGTCGCTTGCAGGACAAGGGGCTTGGCGGCCCTCGGATCACCTACCGCATGCGTGATTGGCTGATCTCGCGCCAACGCTACTGGGGAGCGCCGATTCCCATCGTCCATTGTCCCCAGTGCGGGATCGTTCCCGTCCCGGTGTCCGAACTGCCGGTTCGTTTGCCCGACGAGGCAACCTTCACCGGCCGCGGGGAATCGCCGTTGGCTCAGGACGAACAATGGGTGTGCACGACGTGCCCGCACTGCGGTGGGGCGGCCCGGCGCGAAACCGACACCATGGATACCTTTGTTGACTCCAGCTGGTACTACTACCGTTACACGTCATCGGATTCGGATCGCCCCTTCGACGCAAGGCAGGTAAGGTACTGGATGCCCGTTGACGAATACGTGGGGGGGAAGGAGCATGCCGTGCTCCACCTCCTGTATTCGCGCTTTTTTACGAAGGTGCTGTACGATGTAGGATGGGTTCCGACGGCGGAGCCGTTTCAGCGTTTGCTGCCGCAAGGCATGGTCGTCTACCGCGGCAAGAAAATGTCGAAGTCCAAGGGCAACACGCTCAGTCCAGAATCCATCATGAACGACTGGGGAGCGGATGCCACGAGGGTGTTCATGCTGTTTGCGGCTCCGCCCGAAAAAGACTTCGAGTGGAAAGAAGCAGGTGTAGAAGGCGCCTATCGATTCCTGCAGCGCGTCTACCGTCTGGCCGTGCGCGACCTGGAGCCTGAGGACGGTAAACGAGCAGAGGCTGACCCGATAGTTCGGCGGTTAACCGCGCGAACGGCGTACAAGGTCTCCGAGGATGTTAATCGGCGATCGTTCAACACCGCCGTGAGCGCCTTGATGGAGCTTACCAATGGCCTTTACCAGCATTGGTCGGACCTCAGCCTGGAGGTGCGCCGTCAGGGATTAGAGACCCTGGTCGTCCTCTTAGCGCCGTTTGCTCCGCATCTCGCCGATGAGCTTTGGCATGAACTCGGCCATCAGGAAAGCGTGCACCGGGAGCCGTGGCCGGGGTACGACGCCAAGCTGCTGGTCGACCCGGAAGTTGAGGTGGCCGTGCAAATCAACGGCAAGGTACGTTTCAAAATGACGGTGTCCGCCGAGCTGGATGCAGACGGCCTGGGCGCCCAGGCCCTGGCCGATTCGCGGATGGCCCATTACGTCGAGGACCGGCAGCTCGTCAAACTCGTAGCCGTCCCGGGACGCCTGGTTAACGTGGTGGTCCGTTGAAGGATTTGTTGGCCTTGTTGCTCGCCGGATCATCGAGCGTGATTGGGGTGATGGTTGGACGGTGGATACGACCATGGAGTCCCATAGCGCTGAAGAGCGTCATCGCGGTCGCGGTTGTCGCCGGTCTGTTGTCGGAAGGGGCGTCGCTGATCGCGGTGGGCCCTCCCTCAATAGCTTTTGAGCCGACCCTGGCGGGGTTCGTGCTGGGCGGGTTAGCCGCGTTTTTTTCCGGCCGCAAGCCGCCCGGATCGGGGCCGAAGTCCCGAGACGGGTAGAAACGGAAAAGCCAGGGATTTCCCTGGCTTTTCGGCGTCAATGCTTCTTGGCGATATTCAGTTGCCGGCGTTTAGCCTGGCTACGATAGGCGCGGATGGTCAACAGGCCGTGGCGCGATTCTGCCTCGGCGCTCTCCGGGTCGATCTCGGTGGGAAAATTCACCGTTGCCGAAAACTCTTCACCCACCCCCTGATCGCGTTCTGTCGAGCGGGCGGGAAACTGACCGCTTACGGTTACCGAATCGATGTCCACTTGAATGTTGACGGCATCGGGGTCGACGCCTGGCAGTTCAAATTCCACCACGTACCCGTCCTCGGTCCGGTGCAGATGGGTTCGAGGCCGGGTTTGGTCCAAATTCCAGTCTTCCCTCATGCGAGTCCACAGTCGGTTCATGTCCGCTCGGAAATTGTCGAAATCAGTGGGGTCCCAACGCATCAACGACATAGTGGTTCCTCCTCAGCGCGCGACGCTTAAAGTCCCGAGTATATTCCTGGCCCATAGCGGTTGATCGTGGCCACATCGGGCTTAGTTGCAGGATGCCCATCACCGCGGGGCAATATGTGGGAAATCACCGTACAGCGGTATCCCAGTCGCCCGCCTCCGCCAGTTGGTCATCGGCCAGATACAGGAGTTCGCTGTCGGTGTCGTAATGGAATAAGTCTGCAAACCGGGCCCAGTTAATGGCTAGCGCAAGTTGTCGCTCGGCTTGGTCCTGGGAGAAGTGCTCTTCGAGAATGTCGGTGAAAAAATCCTTGGACATGGCGTGGTTCGTCTTGGCCGACAACACGCGGAGAATGAGTCGAAACAGGGGGATATTTAGCAGTTCTCGCCGGATAATCTGCTTCCTTGCACTGACATCGACTTCCGCGAACTGGCGACCTTGTTCGGTGAGAATCAAGTCGCCCTCGGCGACCGTGGCCAAATGAAAGAGTTCTGCGGTGTCGGTGACAGGAAGTAGACCATCGACTTCCAATAACAGTTCGGATCCCAGACGGTACAAATCGTCGCGCCCGCCACGGTCGCTGACCAGCTCCAGAAGGCCGCTGAGCATGGAAAGATGGCCGTAAGGAATCGGCTTCAGTTGCGCCCGATCCTCACTTTCGGGATCCTGGAGCCGACTGGGCACGAGGTTCAGCGGGGAATGGGGAGGACGGTCGCCGGCGGTGACAATTTTGTAGACGTGATCGACCAGGTAGATGAAATCGCTGGACTTGCGATTGCGAGGATGGGGCAGATTCACGGCCAGGTCAGCGACAATCCGGGCTGGATTCGTGGATAGGACAATAATGCGGTCAGCCATGTAGACGGCTTCTTCAATCCCGTGGGTCACCATGAGGATAGACTGCAGGGAGATTTTGTCGTCAAGCCAGAGATCCAGCAATTCGGAGCGCAAGTTTTCGGCCGTCAAGAAATCGAGGGCGGAAAACGGTTCGTCCATGCACAGAAGTTCGGGGTCGACGGCGAGCGCGCGGGCAAATCCCACCCGCTGGCGCATGCCGCCGGACAGTTCCTTGGGAAAGGCTTCTTCATATCCATTGAGCCCGATGAGATCGATGAGGCGGAGCGCTTTTTGGCGGCGTTCTGCCAACGGAATTCCTTTAGCGGTCAGTCCGAGTTCAACGTTTTGCTGGACGGTCAGCCACGGGTAGAGGGCAAACGACTGAAATACCATGGCGGCGCGCGGATTGGGACGCGTTACCGGCCGGCCCCGATACAAAACGGTCCCGAATGAGGGCTGGGAAAGCCCGGTGACGATACGGAGCAAGGTGGACTTGCCGGATCCCGAGGGCCCCAACAGGGCGACAAACTGCCCCTTAAAAATCGTGAGATTGATGTCGTCCAGCACTAAAATATCGTAGTGGTCGGGCTGGGAATACATTTTGGTGACGCCTTGCAACTTGGCCAGGATATAGTCCGCAGACTTCCGGGTATCCGTCATGGTTGTTGCCCCCTGGTAAGGTCGCTGCTCAAGACAGCGAATAACGATTGGTGGCGTGCTGATATAGCCGCCGCCAGATCAAGCGGTTAATCACCACGACGGTGATGGAGAGCAGGGAGGTGGCCGCCAGGAGGGCGGCGAACCGCCCGTGTTGGGAGTCTTGGGCGATCATGGCGCCCACGCCGAACGTGGTGTAGATGTGGCCGCGGAAGGCGACGTATTCGGCGACGATGCTGGCATTCCAGGCACCTCCGCCAGCGGTAATCAGACCGGTGATGAGATAGGGAAAAATGGCGGGCAGAATAAGCGTTCGCCAGATGCGGGAACCCTTCAGACCGAACATGCGTGCCGCTTCCTTTAAATCTTCGGGGATAGCCGAGGCGCCCGCTATCACGTTAAACAAAATATACCATTGGGTCCCTAGCACCATCAACAGGACCGAGGCAAAGGTGAGCCCCCCGCCCAGGCGAAAGAGCAGAGCAACCAGGCCTGGAAAGAGGGCTGTAGCCGGCACCGAGGCCGCGATCTGGGTAATCGGCGTGAGAAGCTTCGCAAGGCGCGGGCTCAAGCCGATCAACACGCCGACGGGGACGGCCCAGGCCACCGAAAAGGCCAGAGACACTACGACCCGAATCAGGGTGGCGCCGACGGCCAGGGCGATCAGGCTCACCGTGTTGGCCGAGAGATGGGACATCAGCCGCAGGCCGTCTTCGAGAGCGCTGAAGAGGAGAAAAATTGTCCCCGCCGTGGCGAGCGTGCGCGCCAGGCCGAGGAGGCTGCCCAGCCAGGCGGCTTGCCGGCGCCACCGGGGCAAACCGACCCCCAGCCAAGCGTCTACCGCTTCCACCAGGGGGACCAAGAGGCTGGTGCCCATCCATTGCGCCAGCCGGGAGCGGCGTAGGATAACGAGCACCACCGAGTGAAATTGCTGGTCGCCTTCCACCATTTCGAGTTTGAACTTATCGGCCCAGGCCAGCAGCGGACGCCACACCAATTGGTCCATAGCGACGATAACGCCAATCAAAGTCAGCAGAGCCACAATTTCGTGGCCCCACCGACTCTGGTTAGCCGCCGTCTGCAAGTACGAGCCGAGTCCGCGCAAGCGATAGCGGTGGTCGTTCAGCGAAAACATTTCGGCGGCCATCAGGAAAAACCAGCCACCGGCCCATGACATCATGGAATTCCATACCAATCCCACCATCCCATAGGGCAATTCCAGGGTGCGAAAGCGTTGCCAGGGAGAGAGCTGCAAGGAAAGCGCTGACTCCCTGAGGTCACGGGGGACGGTAATCAACCCGTTATAGAGGGCGAAGACCATATTCCACACTTGCCCAGTAAAAATCAAGACGATAGAGGCCAAATTGACCCCCAGGGAAGAATGGGGAACGAGATGGATAAAGGCCAGCAGTACAACCGGTAAGAAGGACAACACGGGCACGGACTGCAGGATATCCAGCAGGGGGATCAGGATTCGCTCCGCGCGGCGATTGTGGGCAGCGGAATATGCGTACACCATGGTAAAAACCAAGGAAATGGCGTAGGCGGCAGCCATCCTCAGCCAGGAGAAGAGCGCGTCGATAGGCAACCGGGAATAAGCCAAAGAAATCGCGGCAGGAGCCCCCGTGCTGGCCGGTTTGTGGGTTGCCCAGGCTACAGCGAGGGAGATGAGGGCCAGGATGCCGACGCCGATCACGGCGTCGGCATAGCTGCTGGACGAGGATTCAAAGGACCGCGAGCCGAACAACCTTGAGCCCTCCCTTCCTGCCTCGAGCGCCCAGGGCCCCAGGGCCATCGCAGGCGGCAGGATTATGATACCGAGCTTAGGCAAAAAACAAAAGTCAGCGAGCAGGATTCTCGGTCAGAAATCCAGAAATAGATCGATAATAATATCCTCCAGGGAATTTCCCTCCCAGGAGAACCAAATGGGGAGATGTGGTGAGTCTGATAGCGCAGTTTGTGTATGAACCCTGGCCGGGAATTTCGGTGGCCAATACATTTATGATGCTGGACGAGGTTTTGGACGCGCTGGGAGTCGGATGCCTGTTTTTTGATCCTACGGGGCACTTGCTGTGGCAGAGTTCCGTGGCGCAAGGGTTACGGATGGAGGCCGAGCCGGTAGCCCGCATCGCGGAAGCGATTTCCCAACTCGACTGGCGGCAAGATCCATGGCCGGAAGTCGACGCGCATTCATTCAAAGTACGGCTGTACCCCGTCCGCAACTTGGTGGGCACAATGCAAGGCATTTTGGCCTACACCTTGACACAGGGGAACGCGGCATCCCATTACGAATGGCTCAATGTGGGCATTGTGGTGTTTCGGCGCGGGCGAGCGGTGTTGGCCAACCAGGCGGCTTCGGAATGGTTCGGCGACGATATCGCGGGAACGGCGTGGGACGACGTATCTGGCCTGCCGGACTGGGAATCGGTGATACACTTCGAGGGCCAGAGTTGGCTGGTGGATCTCGACGCCAGTCGGAAAATTGCCCTGCATCGTCAGGACGCCGAGTCCGTAATGGTCGAATGCCTGCCGTCGCCGAGGCTGATGGAGGGGGCGATTAGCCTCACCACAGCTGCGGAAATGGTGCATGAAATCCGTAATCCGCTGACGGCCGTCAGCGGCTTTATAGAACTGGCTAGGCAAAATGTCACGAAAGATGAAACCTTAGGCTGGTTGAACCGGGCGCTGGCCGAAGTCAACCGTCTCGAACGCATCGCGAACACGCTGCTATTAATGTCGCGATCGCCGATGCTCCGGCGGCAGCGCATTGCGATTGGTGTTTTGGTGGACCGGGCTTGGTCGGTGATTGCTCCCGTGTTGATGACGGGGGTATCCCTACGCTTTGAGCGATCGGATACCATGCTCTGGGTGGACGCCGACGCTTTTGAGCAGGTGTTAATCAATCTGTTCAAGAATGCCGCGGAAGCAATGGGTGGTCAAGGCACGGTTACCGTAGAGGCCGGGGAGGACGGTGACCTGGCGTGGGTTCGCGTGAGAGATGAGGGGCCGGGGATTGCTCCCGATGCAATGCGGGGTTTATTTCAAGGGAGTATCAGTGCTAAGCCGAATGGGGCAGGCCTAGGCTTACTGGTTGTCAAACGCTTGGTCTTGGCCCATGGGGGCAAAATCTCCGTACGCTCCGGCAGCCAGGGGACGACGGTGGAGATGATGCTGCCCAGCGCAGGCGAAGAAAACTCCGAGAATCGAGACTCGGGGCAAGGTCGGCAGTCTAACGGCGTCGATGGCCGTGAGCAAGCGGGAGATTGGGACTCCTCGGCGGTTCCCCGGTTACGATGAGGCAGAGAACAGGGAAGTGAGGATAATGCGGTGCATGTGATTGAAGCCATCGACCAGCTGCGCGGGAAAGCCTTGGCGCCGATTTACGTGATGTTCGGGGAATCAGACTACTGGACCGACCAGTGGGTGAATGCCGTGACAGAGCGAGCGCGGGAAGTCTACGGTGACGTCGAACGCGTGGATCTGGGACGACAAGAGGCGGTCAGCGGGAACCAGGTGCTGACCGCCTGGAATACGCCCAATCTGTGGGGAAAGGCGCAAGTCTTCTGCCTTGATCAGGTCAGCCGGGCTTCCGGAGTGGCGGAAGCCCTGCGTGCCATCGCGGGTCATCGTGCTGACGGCCGCCATTTGCTGTTACGGGAAAGGAAGCCGCAACCGGGGTCGAGACGAGAATTTTCGGCCCCCGTGATTGAAGTGGGGCCTCCTGCGGCTGCCCGGTGGCGCAAATGGACGGCCGCTATGGCCGGGGCGCGGGGAGTGAAACTCAGTACCGATGGGCTGGGCGCCTTGGTGCGCTTGATACCTCAAGATGGCTACCACTTGGAGCACGAGTTGGAAAAAATGCGCCTGGCCGACCAAAAGGGTCTGTGGACCCACGAAGAGGTACTCGCTGCCGTCTTGCCAGAAATGGGTGAACAAGCCGTGTGGGCGGTCACCGATGCGTTGATGACCAAGGATCCGGCGAGATTGGCGGGAAACCTTAGCCGCGCCTTGGACCAGGGGAAGACGCCGGTTATGTTACTGGCGCTGTTGGGCCGGCAGTTGGCACAGTTGCGGCGGGCTCGCGATGCTGCTTCGCCGGCTGCCTTTCAGGCGGCGGAGAAGCTGCCCGACTTCGTCTGCCGTAAAATAATCCAAGCCGCTCACCACTGGAGCCCCGAGGAGTTAGCAACGGCAATCTTCTGGACAGCCGATTTGGACCGCTGGTTTAAGCAAAGCTTGGGCGATCCGCGCGTGGCGTTGACGGAATATGTTGTCCTAATTCTGTCCCGCGGATCGCACGAGCGCCGTACGGGATCGTGATCAAATCAAAAGCCCGCATGTCCGAAAAAATACCCGAGCTTCCGCCGGAGAGGTTCGGCGAATTCGAATGACCCGCTGCTTCCCCGGAAGGGATGGGTCTTTCACAAGTCCCCGGCTTTAGCCGTGGGGCAGATAGCTGCTCAAACAAATCCCATGATATTTCTGTAAATGGATTCGGCGGTTCAACTTGGGCCGGACGAAACTGAAGGCGCGCAGCGTCAAGGGCTAAGCCGAAGCGAGGCGCTGCATGCCCGGCCTGATGTGCTGATCATGGAAGATCTCAGCCGAATGCGTGGCCGAGCCCCAAGCCGGAATCTCTCGCGCGTGGTCTCACGGTGGATGCGGTCAAACCTGAAGAAACGCTCGGCGTTCCTGTCCCAAGGGGGGAGGTTCCCGGTCGGAGACGGAGAATGCGGCCTACCCTTCCCAGGCGTGTCCGCAGTGCGGTGACGTCCCTAAGCATATCCGTCAGGGCGCCCTTTCCATCGTCAGCATGGCCATGGCACCGCCCACGCTGACACGGTGGGCGCGAGGAGCGTGGGGCACCGGTATATCGATCCCGCCCTGCGGGAACGGATTCAGGTGTTCACGCCGAAGGAGGGGTTGAAGATTCTCCGGGAGATTTTCTAGCGCAAGCAAGCGCTCGCTCCCTGATTGCGTGGCAGGGATGCTCCCCGCCTGAGCAAGCCAACCACCGGACTGCGTGACCGGCCAAGAGGAAAACCCCCGGGGAAATCGGCCGTGCATCGCACGGCATACCCGCGTGGAGGCCCGCTTTCCCCGCAAGGGGACGGGATAGGATCCACAGGGTAACGGTTGGGGGCCGGATCTCCTCTGTCCCCATGCTTTGGGGTTATTCTGGGGATTTCCTCCTACCGTCGGTTGTCCCCATGCTTTGGGGTTATTCTGGGGATTTCCTCCTACCGTCGGTTGTCCCCATGCTTTGGGGTTATTCTGGGGATTTCCTCCTACCGTCAGTGGTCGCCGGAAGGAAGAAGCCACCGTACGGAGACGGGCTGCCTCTGGCCTGTTGATGAAGGAAATGGCACCCGGCTCCCGGCAGGACTTGTCAGGTCGCAGTCCCACTCCGGCGGAGGAGTATGGGGCCGGAGATCGTCACGGGATGTCATTGCGGCCTGGGAAGAGCGAACCATTGCAGACGTGCTGGGGAATGCGTAGATCGGTAAGGTTTCTGCGTAGCGATGCATAGAAACGCTTAAGCGCGTTATAGCGGTTGATGACCATTTCGCAAGACGCGCCATCCTGTTCGCTCGCTCGGCCCGCTAAGGGGATTCAGCGCTAAATCCTGACACTGCCCTCGGAAACCACAGACGCTTTCATCCCTCGACCGAGAATCGGATGGGGATGAAAGCGTCGGCCTGCTAAACGGCCTGTCGTCGTTTATTCAGCTTTCGCGTTAGGCGCGCCTTGTGCCGGTTTGCGTTGTTGCGATGAATAACGCCTCTTTGCGCCGACCGGTCAAGTCTGGCGTAGACGGTTCGCAAAGCTTGCTCGGCTGCCGTCAGATCCCCTTGGCTTAACGCATTCTCGAATCGCCGGATTGCCGTTCGGAACATGGTTTTCCGGATTCGGTTGCGCAGCGTACGCACCTTGGTTTGTCGGATGCGCTTTTTCGCAGATTTAATATTGGCCACACGGATACCTCCTTAGCGGAGTATAGCAAATTGTTTTGACTCGGTAAAGCGCCATTGCGGCGGGAGCAATAGCCGCAGCGGGGCGACGACCTTGGCGCTCACGCGGACAGGGAATAATACCCTAAGATTTACCATATTCATCGGTAAGCCGAAAAACGAACGGTCGGGGAGGGAGCAGGCTTGGGAAAGCGGTGGCGGAGCCCGCGGATAATATGGCTGCCCGGTACGCGAGAGCGGCGGCGTCCGACCCGCATTGCCGGGGAGTCAGAATCTGGAGGGGACAGGGCCGGCCACGGCGTGGGCAGCCAAAGGATTCCGCCACGGTCGTATGCGGCGTTGGCCCTGTACATTAGCGCTCTGGCGGCCGTAGGCGGCATTTTGTGGGCCACCCCGCGATCGACGGGGCGGGCAGTTCCCGTGAGCGCGCCCGCGTATGCGAACCGGATCGGGCCGGGGTTGGGAGGTTGGCTGGCTTCCTCGCGGATTACGCTCGCTTCGGCCGATGCTTGGCTGCGTTCCGGGGTTCCCCTGTACCGCCTGGTAGTTCCCCGACCCGTCCCCGCCACCTGGTCCAGTTGGTTGGCAGCGGGCCTCGCCGCTGCCGCCGGAACCCGCATCAACTCCGTACAAAGCCTTCTGGCAGAAGAAATTCCGCAACTCAAGGGGAAATCGGTTGAGGTTCGCCCCTCGCGGCCAAGGAAGAGGAATCCGCGTGCTTCCGCGGCCACCATGGCTGGACTTCCTGGCGATGGTCAGCGGGTCTTGGCCGTTTTAGGCAGCCATCCCTCGGTGGGTATCTATCAGACCCGGAGCACGGAGTCATTTTGGCCCGTCCTGCCCTCGGGTCAAACCACCGCCACCACAACCGCGTGGCGTAAGACCGTGGTCGCGGTGGGATGGGCCCTGGCACAGGATCTTCATCGAAAAGGGATGGCGGTGGTTCAGGCGCGAGTGGACAACATGGCCGGAGGATTGTTGGCAAGCTACTATCATGCGTACCGAACCGCTGAGCAACTTAAGCGGCGCTACCGGAGTCTGAAGGTGTTGCTTGACATCAACCGGGCCACGGTCAACGTGCCCGCGGACATCGTTGACGGCTTGCCGACTGCCCGAATTACCTTGATCGTCGGCACGAACACGGTGCTGCCGGACCCCACCTGGCACCAGGACTATGCCTTTGCCCGAGCCTTGGCGGCAGAGTTGAAGCGTACCGCGCCGGGGATCCTCGGCAATCCGGCCATTGAGCGGGTGCCGTACCGGTACAACGAGGAGGTAATGCCGTTGGATCTGGTGGTGCAGATCGGCGGACCCAACAACACCCTGGCCGAGGAGATGGCGGCGGTCCATGACCTTGCGACGGCTCTGCAGATGGTTCGCCGCTAGGGCTTGACCCGGTCCTCGGTCCGAGGGAGAGCCGGCTGCTAGCAGAAGTTTCCTACTTAAAAGATTGAGGAATAATAAACCCCTTGCTGGGGTTTCGAACCGCGTATTGTATACGGATTATTGGACTGCGGGCATCGGAATGGACAAGCGCTTCATCAGCTCTTGTTGCCGAGCGGAGCGATTCGTCGGGGTAACGTAGGAGTCCGTGCGATGATGCGACGGAACGATCCACGCTACCTCCCGAATTGTCGTCAATTCTTCCAGCAAGGCGGGCAGGCTGAGATCGACGCCCGTCCGCACATATCCCCGACGCAAGAGATGCGCCAGCGTGACTGCCAAGATGCAGATCAGGCCGTGTACCCGAATTTTGTCATCCGTCCAGTGAAATCGCGGTTGCCGATGAATCCACAACGGGTGCTTGAGATCGCGAAACGTCGATTCCACAGGCCAGGCGTCAGACGGAAGCGGGTCTCGCAGCGTGCTATCGGCGGGAAGCGGCGCATCGCAAAACGTCCCACGGTCACTTTGCTAACCAGATCCTCACCCGGGGCGCCACCATTCACACTGAGCGGTTGAGCTACAAAGCATTTCAAAAGCGCTTTGGCCGATCCATCAGTGTTTGGGCTCCCAAGTTGTTTCTGACGATGCTGACCCGCAAGGCTGAAAGCGCCCGCGGGCAGGTGGTCGAATTCAACACCCAGACGACGGCCTTGTCGCAAACCAGTGTCTGCGGACGGCGCGCGCCCAAGCGATTGTCCGAGCGCGTGCATCGCTGTATCTGCGGCGTGGTAATGCAACGCGATCTCTTCAGCGCCTATTTGGCCCGCTTTGTGCGGGACGATACTCTCCAACTCGCCAAGGCTTCCGAGTCTTGGCCAGGAGCGGAACTGCTCCTGGACGGCTTGGCGGCAGGCTACCCAAAACCAACCTGCGAGACGAGGGCCGAGGCCCTCGTGCTTTGTCCGCTTTTTCAGCGGTCTGAGTCAGAGCGGGTCGCCGGAGAAAGAATTCTTGCCTGGTTCCAACACGGCGGATCCGGGGACGCAAGTCCCCGTGGAAGGCGCCGAGAGGGCGAGGGCTTAGGTTTTTAGAACCCCACGGCTTTAGCCGTGGAGACTGGTTCAGGAGACGTCCATGCCCCGGGTTCGGGGCATCCACAGGAATGAAAAATGGGGACGGCCACCCCGGAAGGTCGCGTGGTCGCGATCGAGATATTGTGGTGGCCAGGATGGAGCCGTCTAGATGTGGTGGTCGGCAAGGATTTTTCAGAGGAGGTGAAGACCCGGGGTGTTCCCCTGCTCTCAACCTGACCTGTGTGGGCATGTAGGTACGGATGTCATCCGGCGCGATGGGGTCTAACGCAGACCCTTGAAGGCCGTTGACCCCAAGAGGGCCAACGGGGTTGTTTGCCCACGCCTAAAGACGCGGGCTTTACGCCCAGGTAAGGAGTTACTTTTCAACTATGGGGCCTATGGTTCAAGGGCTTGGCGAAACATATTTGAGGCGTGCTTCCAGGCGCTTCATCGAGAAACTCCCCCTCGCCACCGAATCCGTCAAGACCAGGAGGGGCGTTGTTTTATTTTTGGGCACCGATTGGTCAAGGAATACGCGAACCGAATCGCCGCAAACGGCATCCCGTCATTCGGTAGCGATTTCGTGCCTGCCGGCCCGAACAATCCAGGCGTCGTGTTCGGCAACCAAAACCCGTCGAGCCGCCAACGTCGACTTTTCAAGCTGACGACGAGTTGCTACCATAGCGAGGAGGGGATGGAGACCGAAGGAGGTCATTTGTGGATTCAGCGCACATCCGAAATTTTTGCATCATTGCCCATATTGACCATGGGAAGTCGACCCTGGCCGACAGGATTTTGGAACGCACGGGTGCGGTGGCCGAACGGAACATGGCCCCCCAGTTGTTGGATTCGATGGAACTGGAGCGGGAGCGGGGCATCACCATCAAAGCTCAGGCGGTGTGCCTGAGCTGGGAGCACTTGGGCCAGACCTACAAGCTCAACTTGATTGATACCCCCGGTCACGTGGACTTTACATACGAAGTATCGCGCGCGCTGGCAGCATGCGAGGGGGCGCTGTTGGTCATTGACGCCTCGCAGGGCATCGAAGCTCAGACCTTGGCTAACTTGTACCTGGCACTCGAACACGATCTGACGGTGGTGCCGATTATCAACAAGATCGACTTGCCGAGCGCGGATGTCGACCGCGTGCGCGAAGAACTGGTCGAAATCGGAATTGACGGTACCGAGGCACTGGCAGTGTCGGCCAAGCAGGGTATCGGCATCGATGAGGTGTTGCTGGCCATTGTCAATAGGATTCCGCCACCCGCAGGCAACTTGGAGAACCCCTTGCGGGCGCTGATTTTTGATTCGCGTTTTGACAGCTATAAAGGAGTCCTGGTGTTCGTCCGGGTGGTGGATGGACGGGTAGCCGTCGGCGACCGTATTCGGTTTATGGCCACCGAAAAAGATTTTGACGTGACCGAGGTCGGGGTCTTCCGGCCCGAGTTGACACCGGTGGATGCGTTGGAATGCGGAGAAGTGGGGTATTTGGCGGCGCAGATCAAGACGGTGCTGGATACGCGGGTGGGCGATACGGTCACGCTGGCCCAGCGCCGAGCGCTAGCGCCGCTGGCGGGATACCGACCCGCACATCCGATGGTCTTTTCTGGCTTGTACCCGGTGGAATCGGGGGATTATGCTCGATTGCGAGAGGCCTTAGAGAAACTGAGGCTCAACGACGCCGCGCTGACCTTTGAGCCGGAGACCTCGCTGGCCTTGGGCTTTGGCTTCCGGGCGGGGTTTTTGGGCCTGTTGCACCTGGAGATCGTTCAAGAACGCCTGGAGCGCGAGTACGGCCTGACGCTGATCACGACGGCGCCCAACGTGGTCTACCAGGTTAGCCTTGCCAACGGCCAGACTCTACGGGTCGACAATCCTTCGATGATGCCGTCAGCGGGGGAAATCACCGAAATCTTGGAACCGGTGGTGGACGCCAGCATCATTACCCCGTCCGAATATATCGGAGCCGTGATGGAACTCGCCCAGGAGCGGCGCGGTACATACCGGGAGCTTACCTATCTTGACCCCCAGCGCGCCATGCTCACCTATCGGCTGCCGCTTGGGGAAATTATGTTTGATTTCTTCGATCAATTGAAAAGCCGGACGCACGGCTACGCCTCATTAGATTATCAGCTGGTGGGCGCGGAACCGGCAGACCTGGTCAAAATGGATATTTTGCTTAATGGAGAGGCGGTCGACGCGCTGTCTAGCATCGTCCACCGCCAGCGCGCATACCTCAAAGGCAAGGCCTTGGTGGCCAGGCTTCGCGAGCTGATACCGCGTCAGCTCTTTGAAGTACCCATTCAAGCCGCCATCGGCAACAAAGTCATTGCACGGGAAACGGTCCGCGCTCTGCGCAAGGACGTCCTGGCCAAGTGTTACGGCGGAGATATTACGCGAAAGCGCAAGCTGTTGGAAAAGCAAAAGGAAGGCAAGCGGCGTATGAAATCGGTGGGTAGCGTCGAGATCCCTCAAGAGGCCTTCATGGCAATTTTAAGGGTTGAAGACGAATTGTAAGCCCAGGGGAGCCATGGGCGCGGGTTCGACCGCTGGGCGTTGCGCGGACCATCGTCCTGCGTGGCGTCCGGGGAACCAGCGCGAGTCGGGGCTGGTCCGTGGTAGGTCGTCGGCGATCGCTTAACCGCCCGCAGGCCCCCAGGACCGGTGCGCCGAGACGGCTTGACGGGAGGGGTGGTCGGATGTCGCATCAAGGCCGCGATGGAGCGGCCGGCCCCAGCCAGCCCTGCCTCGAGGGTAGGGTCAACCCGCTGCGGGAGCCTGCGCTCGAGGCATGGGGGGTATACATTCATATTCCCTTTTGTCCCGTGCGTTGCACGTACTGCGACTTCCCCACCGTCCTGGTCCGCGATGAGGAGGTCACCACCGCCTATGTGGATGCGGTGATCCGCGAATGGTCAGGGGAACGTATTCCCCATCGCCCCCCACTAGCCGTGTATCTGGGAGGGGGTACGCCTTCTTTGCTAGGACCGGATGCGGTCGACCGGTTGTTGGGGGCGATTCGACAGCGCACCGGCAGCGTGGGCGCCGAAGTGACGTTGGAGGCCAACCCCGGCACGGTGGACCAAGATGACCTGAACGGATTTCGGCAGGCGGGGATTACCCGGCTTTCGATAGGCGTGCAAGCACTGCAAGACCGTTTACTGCGGGAGATGAACCGCGGCCATGGTGTCGACGCCGTTTTGGAGACGCTTGCCGCAGCCAAGCGGGTGGGTTTTCCGACCGTCAGTATGGACGCGATCTACGGCTGGCCGGGGCAGACCTGGCGGCAGTGGCAGGAGACGGTGGAAGAATTGATACGCCTTGAGCCCGACCATGTGTCTCTCTATCAGTTGCAGGTGGAGCCCGGAACGCAACTCTATCGCAAGATTCGGCGGCACGAACTGGCGCCGCCGAACTTCGACGAGGCCGCCGACATGGCCGACTGGGCTAGCCGGCGGCTCACGCAGGCGGGTCTTGCCCGTTACGAGATTTCGAGCTTCGCACGTCCCGGCCGACACGGACGGATGAACCAGCTGTACTGGACGCTAAATCCCTATGTGGGGCTGGGGATGGCGGCGCACGCGTTTGACGGACGGCGCCGCTGGTGGAACGCCCGCTCGCTGCACGGATATCTGAACCGGGTGCGCGCCGGCCGGGACCCTGTTGCCGGAAGCGAAGAGCTCAACCGGCCGGCATTGATGCGCGAATACTGCTGGTTGGGGCTGCGACAGGTCAGCGGGCTTACCCGCCAGCGCTTTGGCCAGCGCTTTGGCGCCGACGCGCTGCCGGTGTTTCATCGCGTCTGGGAGGAACTCCGGCAAGATGGATTGATCACATGGGACGCTGAGCGCATTGCCTTGACCGCCAGAGGGTTGGACCTGGCAAATCTGGTGATGGGCCGCCTGATCGGCGCCCCATTGGACGCGGACGGGACGGGAAAACGGGGCTAAATGGGGTCTTCTCCGCTCTTGACAGCCCATAGAGGAGGATGCTACCCTCAATGCACTAGCATTAGCAGTCGTGTGTCCCGAGTGCTAATTGTGAGGTGATGAACGGTGGACGAACGTAAGCGGCGCATTTTGGAACTCCTGGTTGAGGACTACGTCAACATGGGAGAACCCGTGGGATCGCGCACCCTTTCCCGGAAATACCAGTTGGGGGTCAGCCCTGCCACCATCCGCAATGAGATGGCCGATCTCGAAGAGCAAGGATATTTGGAGCACCCGCATACCTCTTCCGGCCGGGTTCCCTCCGACAAGGGATACCGGTATTACGTCGACCAACTGTTGGAGCGGCCGGGTTTGGATCGTTCACTCATCGAAGGGATTCAGGCCAGTTATCGGGCGAAGGCGCGGGAAATCGCCTGGTTGATTCACCAAACGGCTCGACTGGTTTCCGACATTACGGCTTATCCGACGGTAGTGTTGGCCCCGCGAGGGGAGGACGCCCGCCTCGCCGGCTTGAGCGTGGTCATCCTGGCGCCGGCACTCGCGGTCCTCGTGTTACAGACGGACTCGGGCTATATCGAAAGCCGAACCGTCGGGGTGCCTCCAGAACTTATGGGGTCGGATCTGGCGGCGATGGTAGCCGAGATTAGTAATACGCTGGAGGGCGTGCCTCTCCGGGACCTGGAAAACGCCATGGTAAAGCGGCTCCGAGGCGATTTGTGGCGTCACCACGGGTTTTGGCTGGAGGTCATTCAGCGTTTGGCCAGCCGCGGCGATGACGAGGAGCGGGTGGCGCTTTCGGGAACCCGCAGCATGCTGAACTATCCCGAATTTCGTGACGTTGAACGATTGAAGCGGGTGCTGGGATTTTTGGAAACGGAGTCGGAGATTGACCGGCTTTTGCGTACGCGGGTATCGGGGCGGGTTGAGGTGCTGATCGGAACGGAAGTGCCGGCTGACGATATTCAGGATTGCAGCGTGGTGACGGCTGCCTACCGCGCCGGAGACCAAGTCGTGGGCAGGCTCTTGGTGTTGGGACCGCGGCGTATGCACTATGGCCGGGTGATAGCCGTGTTGGAAGCCGTTTCCGAAGAACTCTCGAGGGCGTTAGAATGGGCATAGAAAAGACTGGCAGGGGGGGCACAAATCGACGATGAGTGAACAAAACTCAGCAGCCGAGCATAAATATCAGGCAACGCACAAGGACGCCGAGTCGGACGCGAGCGAAGCCGAGGCGGATCGCGAAGGGACCGCGGCGAACGAGATGAACGGGGAAACTTCCGCCGGCGGTGAGTCGACCGATGCTGAAACTGGGGAAGGCCAGGGCGAAACCGGGACCGAACCCGAGGCCGATTGGCGCAGCATTGCCGACAGCCGCTATGAACAGCTGATTCGCCTGCAGGCGGACTTCGAAAATTTTCGCCGCCGCGCCGAGCGAGACCGGGTGGAAAGCGAAGCGCAAATCATTGGCCGGATATTGCACGATCTGCTGTCGGTATACGATAACTTGGAGCGAGCAGTGAAATTCATGCCAACCGAGGGAGAAGCCAAGGCGTGGCGGGTAGGGGTGGAAATGACCTTGAACGGCTTTAACGAGGTGTTGGGTCGGCTCGGCGTCCAACCTGTCGCCACCGTGGGTGTCCTGTTCAACCCATCGCTTCATGAGGCCGTGCAGCAGGTGGAGAGTACCTGGCCGGAAGGCGTGGTTGCCGAAGAGGTTCAAAAGGGATTTCGTTGGCGGGATCGCGTGTTGCGCGCGGCGCTGGTTAAAGTGTCGTCAGGCGGGGGGCAACAACCAGATGCACAAGCACCAACCGATGACGAGAAATAGGTCTGGGCGTCGATAGGGAGGAACGGGCATGGCGAATCGAGATTATTACGATGTGCTAGGCGTAAGCCGGAACGCGTCAGAAGACGAGATTAAAAAGGCTTTTCGCCGGATGGCCCGGAAGTACCACCCGGACGCCAACCCGGGGGATGATCAAGCCGAAGAAAAGTTTAAAGAATTGAACGCAGCGTACGAGGTGTTGAGCGACCCTAACAAGCGCGCGCAGTATGATCAGTTTGGCACCCAAGGTCCGGGGCAGAATTTTGGCCAGGCCGATTTTGGGGGATTCGGCGGGTTTGGCGATATTTTTGATATGTTTTTCGGTGGCGGAGGACCTGGGGGGCGGCCGGGACCCGAGCGTGGTCCCGATTTGCGGTCGGACGTCACCATTGACCTGGAAGACGTGATGACGGGGGTTGACCGTGAGATTCGGGTGGTCCGGGACGAAGTGTGTCCCCGTTGCCATGGCAATGAGGCCGAACCGGGGACCCGGATTGAAACTTGTACACGTTGCCATGGGCGAGGCCAGGTTGAATACCTTCGCGACAGTTTATTGGGTCGGGTGCGGCAGATTGAAACCTGTCCCCAGTGCCGAGGCGCTGGCAAGACGGTGAGCACTCCCTGCCGTGAATGCCGGGGCCGGGGCCAAATTCGCGCGGAAAAACGTCTCACCATCACCATCCCCCCGGGAATTGAGGACGGAACCCGGCTCAGGGTGCCTGGCGAGGGTGGGGCCGGTCAGCGGGGCGGGTCTCCCGGAGACTTGATGGTGTTGGTGCACGTCAAATCGCACGCCAAGTTCCGCCGTCAGGGGCAGGATCTGGTTATGGACCTCGGTATAGGATTTGCCCAGGCAGTTCTGGGCGCAGAGGTCGAAGTGGAAGGCATCGGGGCCCGGGAGACGATTCATATCCCGCCGGGGACGCAGCCAAGCACGGTGTTTCGGGTGCCGAGGTTGGGCTTTCCCCGTCTGGGTAGTCCCTCTATCCGCGGAGATCTGCATGTGCGGATAACCATTCAGGTGCCCACGCAACTCTCGTCCAAAGAGCGTGAATTGATGCGGCAGTGGGCGGAATCGCGTCATGAACCGGTGCTGACCGAGGATCGCAGCATTTTGCGCAAGGTGAAAGATGCCTTCGGCCGTTGACTATTGGCGCGTCCGGATCGCGGTCGAACCGTCGGAAATTGAAGCCGTCGCGGCATGGCTGATGGAGTTTGGAGTCGGCGGGGTGGAATTTGAAGACGGTGAGCCACCTCGGATGTCTCGGTTCACCGACATCGCCCTGGCAACGCCGGCCGCTCCGTTTGTGGCAGGATATTTTGCGGACGACGAACGCTGGCCGGACACGGCATCGAGGATTCGCCAGCGGGCGGCGGCCGCCGGGTGGGCGGTGGTGGTCGAACGAATTCCCACCCAAAGCTGGGAAACGGCATGGAAGCAGTATTACGGTCCCGTGGCCCTGCCGGAGGGGTATGGGATCGTGCCGACGTGGTACATAGGTTCGCCGTTTGCTGCCGAGAAAACCATTTGGTTGGACCCCGGCATGGCCTTTGGCACCGGGACCCACGCGACCACACGGTCCTGCTTGGAGATCCTGATTGCCCAGGGGGCGGCCAAGCCGCGAGTCTTGGATTTGGGAGCGGGGTCGGGCATCTTGTCGTTGGCGGCCGCCAAGCTGTCAGCCATGACCGTGGATGCGGTGGAACCTGACCCGGTGGCCGTGCGTGCGCTGACGGACAATATTCGCGCGAACGGTTTGGAGCGGAGGATTCACGTGATCTGCGGAACGTTTGCGGATCTGCCCGTCGGACCCCCGTACGATCTGGTCTTGATGAATCTGACTCGCGAATTGATTAGGGAGTGGTGGCC
Source organism: Bacillota bacterium (assembly GCA_021797675.1). Classification (GTDB taxonomy): domain Bacteria; phylum Bacillota; class Sulfobacillia; order Sulfobacillales; family Sulfobacillaceae; genus JAJZXC01. The sequence goes on from JAJZZH010000147.1 coordinate 23,186, forward strand.
CTCGGTGCAACAGCGCCTGACCGGTTGGGCCGTCCTCTCCGGTCTGCTCGAAGATGCGGTGCCCGAGATGGAGACGATGGTGCGTCGGCATGGCGGGTTTCAGGTTGTCGAATATCGGATCCGGCAAGGTTGGGCCACGCTTCGGATCGCTCGATGATTCGCATGATATTTGAGGCCTCGCGGCTCCAGCACGGGCAGATTGGGCTTCGCGACGACGAGGTCCACTACCTGATCCAAGTGATGCGAGTCGGCCGACGCCGGCTCGAGGCTATGATTGAAGGGGTTGGCTTGTTTGAGGCCCAGTTGGACGAAGCGGGGGTCAGCTTGCGGATCGGAAAGGCGTTGGGGTCTCCGCCGCGCTTGCGGCTGGCGATAACGGTGGCTCCCGCCTTGATTAAGCATGACTTGATCGGCCAGGTGATCGAAAAGGGCACCGAGGTGGGAGTTGTGCGCTTTCAACCCTGGGTGGCCGAACGGAGCGTTGTCCGCGCGGCGGGACCAAGCAAGCTCCAACGGTGGCGGCGGATTGCCAAAGAGGCTAGCGAACAGTGTCGACGGGCCGCGGTGCCGGATATTTTGCCGGTAGCGGTCGGGGTTGAGGATCTGGGCCGTGACGAGGATGAGCTGGGGGTGCTGTGGGACCCCGACGGCGAGCCGCTGGACCATTGGTGGGCGGCGTCGGCCGGGACCATGAAGCGGGTCAAGACGGTGGTGGGCCCTGAAGGCGGTATCACGGAGGACGAGCGGGCCGCTTTCCATCGCCACGGGTTTTGCTCGGTCCGCCTGGGCCCGCAGACATTCCGCGCCGAAAATGCGGGGGTCTTCGGCGCCCTTCTCCTATTATGGCTCAACGGCGAATTGATCAGACCTGTCACCCTTCCATGATTGGTCGAGACTGCTAGAGTGGCGGTTATCGGATTCGGTGATGCTAGCCCCTGAGGAGGCGTGTCGTGGGCAAGCTCATCGAACTCAAATTTTGCGATATCTGTCATAAGCCGGTAGTCAAAAAACCCGTTCAGTTGATGCCGGGGGGATTTTTGGATAGTACCCTATGCAAAGAGTGCTTGAGCAAGTACGGCCACCTGTACCGCCCATGGTAACGCCGTAGCGGAGTGCGCACGGTCCCACGCTCAGGTTTTCCCGATGGTTAGGTTTGACGAGTTTTTGGGCCCGCCCTATAATAAAATGAAGGTCACCCCGACCCGGTTGGGGAGAGGGGAGGGAGCAAATGTCAGAGGTCAAGGTCGGCAAAAATGAAAGCCTAGACAGCGCATTGCGGCGGTTTAAGCGGCAGATCCAAAAGGCTGGCGTGTTGGCGGAAGCGCGTCGACGGGAACATTACGAAAAGCCTAGCGTTCGGCGCAAGAAAAAGTCGGAGGCAGCACGCAAAAAGAGTAGCAAGCGCTAGCACTTTTCACTGCCTTATAGGTTGGTTGGGAAATGGAAGTTTTGGGCCTTGCAGAGCGGCCCCACGGAGGTTCGGATTGTTGCTCAGAGAACGCTTGAACGACGATTTGAAGTGTGCGCTGCGAGCCAAGGATGCGACGCGGTTGGCGGTGATCCGCGGAATTAAGGCGGCTGTCCTGGAGGCGGAGACGAAAGATCGTCGGACGTCTCTGGAGGACGGCGACATAGTTGGCTTGATCGCCAAAGAGGTGAAGGAGCGCCGCGATGTGATCGGCGAGTTCGAACGAGCTGGGCGCCGCGATTTGGTAGACAAGGCCCGCGCCGAAATTGCGATCTTGACCGAATATCTGCCGCAACCGCTGTCAGAAAGCGAGCTATCTCGTCTGGTGGATCAGGCGCTCCAGGAGACTGGGGCACGGGGGATGGCAGACATGAAGAGCGTGATGGCCTGGCTGACTCCTCGCGTTCAAGGGCGGGTCGAAGGAGCGGCGGTAGCCGTAAAGGTGAAGGCCGCTTTAAGCCGTGGATCGTGAGGGTGGGCCTGGCGGCCCATGGGTTCATGCACTGAAGAGGCTCCGAGGACACATTCCTCGGAGCCTCTTGGTTTCCGGGCTGACGATTGCCGTCGCGGGCGGTCGGTTGGCGTCGGTGACCGGAGAAGTTCGGCCGGCAGGGATCGCGGCGCTCTATGCCGTGCCTCGGGGCACGACGGAAACCGCCCGGGTAGCCCTATATCCCGCCGGGGGCAGCCGCCCCATGGCCACCGTGGGACTGGGACCGCTCGGCTTAGTCGGACAGCTAGGGACCATGGCGAGCCGGGGCATGACGTGGCAGGCCACGACGGGTTGGCGTGTGGTATGGGGGCGCGCAGGCCGGATCCTGCGGATAACGCGGGCACCGCGCGGACGCACCTGGATTTCGGTGGCTTGGGCAAACCGCGTCCTCTATGGGGTGAGTGCGTCGTGGTCAGGCCGATCGGTGCGCATCGAACGATGGTCAGATGATGTCGATGGTGACGGAAGGGCGAGGGAGGAAATCGGGTCCGTGTCCCTCGTGCGGAGCGTGCCGGCGGGAATCGTCCAGGTGTGGAGTTCGCGCTCGGGGGCCGTGGCCACGGTGATTCAGCCTGGTCATCTCGCTTGGTATCCGCTTAGCCATCGCGCGGAGATCCGCCGAGTGGCTGGGGTGGAGGCGAGCTTTTGGTTCGGGTTTCCCGGTTTCCGCCGAGCCGCAGCGTTTTCCACGCGGGCCGGAACCCTGGGCATGATCTGGGTCGGCCGCAGGATTCACCGGGTCGTGTTTGCGAACCCATCCCGGGCGATTTTGGGCATGACCGATGCTCAGCGGGTCTGGGGAATTTCGACGGTGGGGATGGTTCCGCTCGAGAACGGGCGGTTTGCGTTCCCCGCGCGGGTGCCCTGGCCGGGGCCGATGCCCACCACCATCGCGTTAGCGGAATCTCCCGGCAGTTGGTGCTTGGTACTGGGCGGGCCGGGACAGGGATACTGGTTCGACACCCGCGGTGGATGGTTCGGTCCGCCGTTTCGTTTGCGGCTCCCGGCCGGCGCGGTGATCCGGGCGGTGGTCCCCTTGACGACCCGCTAGATCCAGTTGGTGGGCACTGGATCGTGTTTCCAACGCGCTCGCGCCCTGGGGTTGGGCGCAAATTCGGGGAGTGGTTCGACCGGCAACGGCCCCCGGGCGAAGTCGGTCACCCAAAGGGGACGATGGAGCGCCTCGGCCAGCGCTAGGGCGTCGACGAGATCGAGAGCCCCGTATACTCCCCAGGTCGGATAGCGGCTGAGGACCCAGTAGCAGGCGGCAAAGCCAAAGCTCGTCCCCTCTACCCAACAGCGTAGCGAGGGGAGTGCGATGGCGCCCGCGACCGCATAACTCAGGGAATGCAGACTCATCCCCGGTGGCCGCCGCAGCATGAGGTTGGCTGCCCTGACGGCGACGGCTGTCCAAGCGGCACGGTCGCCCGGCACTTCGGCCTCGATGTCCGCCGTCAGGGCGTCGAGATCGCCGGCGTTTTCTCGAACCCAGGTGCGGGCACCGGTGACCGGTGCGGTACTGCCCAGGGAGGGAAGAGAGGCTGCCGCTGCGGGCACGGCGGAGGGGGCGACGATGATGTGGCCACGGCCGGCCGAGCGGTTGACGAACCGTTGACCAAGGCGTACCAGCCATGGATCGTCGTCATGGCGTGGACTGAGATCGAGGGTCGGGAGCCAGAGCAAGGGGCGGTTCATGGCTCAACCTCCACTACCGTCTCGATGACGCGATCCACCCCGGCATCCGCGAGCAAGACCTCGGCGTCGGCCGACCTAATGTGGCGACGATGGATATGAAGCGGGAGATTTGGCAACAGCTGCTTGGCGGCTACCGCCACCCGCAAGAGCTGATCGAGTTGAGGTGGCCGGACGGGAGCCAGCGCGGTGTGGTCAGGCTCCAGGGGTTGCAATTCGAGATAGTCCAAGCCCTCGGCCAGCTCACGGAGGTGGTTGAGATGCTCGATGATGTCGGGGGCGGGTGTGCGGGCATCAAGCATTAGCCCCGCCGCCGTCCTCAGCCCCAGCGTGTGAGCCACCCGATGGATTTTAAGCCAGCGCTCCACGGAGATACGGTAACGGGCCAGCGATGGCCGTACGGTGGGCACCAAAAGGTCGGCGCCACCAGGACCTAGCCGGTCGAGTCCGTGGAGCTTCCATTCGGTGAGGATGTCCCGCCCCGAGCAGGCCAGCCGCCGGGCCAGGTGGTCCACTTCGACGGCGGAAAAGGCTTGCACCGGCCGCCCGGTCGCTTGGCGCAACGTGCTGATCAGGTGTGTAAAATATTCCAGCGGAGTTTGAAAACTGAGGCCGGTGACGATCTTTACCATGTCGAAGGCAGGCGCTCGCTGGAGTTCCGCTGCGGCGTCGGCAATACCGAGAACGGGCGGAACCGTCTTATCCAACGCCAGGGGGACAAACCGGCTGAAATGGCAAAATTCGCAACCCGCCCAACAGGCGCGAGTCACGATGACCTTGGCCTGTCGCCAGCGGGCGGGCGGCTGTGGTCGGGGATGCACTGGCGTGGGCGTCGGCCCGTCGGTCAAGCGATGCTGCATCTCCGCATCGAAATCTGTCAATGATTGCGCACTCGTCATAAGGGGATGTTCGACGTCATGGCGATTTTTCCTGCTGGGCGACCAGCAATCGTGCCGTGTTAGCGCGCAGGTCTGAACGAGGCTACGACCCGCGGCCTAGAGCCCGGCATGGCGAAAATCCGTCGGGTCGAAACGCGGGGGTGAGCAAATACACCCATCGGCTAGCCCGAAGAACGGCCCAGGCAGCGAGAGGAGTCGGAGGGCGGCATGGCGTGCAGCCTCGGTGGCAGCATCCGACGCGCCTGACCAGCGGGCAGCTTGCGGAGGGGTTTCGGGCCCGTCTCATGCCCGAGAGAGCTTTCGCATAGCATGAAGCAACACCGCCCATGATCATGGGAACTGGGCGTGGGGGGAGGGTCCCGCCGAATGCCGCAAGGCCCGGTGGCAAAGAAGGGATGAAGAAGCTGGCCCGGTATAGCCGGCTTGCCGAAATGGCTGAGATTCCCGCCGAGGTGCTTTTTAGCGTGAGCCGCGTTGAGATCGTCGGCGGTTCGAAGGTCCGGATCGAAAATCAACGGGGAATCGCTCACTTTGAGCGCTCCCAAGTCATCGTTATCGTGCCCGAAGGGCGGCTGGTGATTGAGGGCCGCGCGTTGACGATAGACTGGGTGGACCGTCCGACGATGGTGATCACTGGACAGGTGAATACGCTTCGCTTCGAGGGGAGGCCGGAAGCGTGACCGAATGGATAGGTCGATATCTCGCTGGATCGGTGCGGATTCGGCTGAACGGCGCGGGCGGCGAACAGGTGCTGGACGACCTCAATCGCGGAGGATTTCGAATCTGGAGGGTGATGCGTGATGAGGGCGGGGCTATATGGTGCACGGTATTGCGGGACACGGTGCCCGCCTTACATCACAGTGCGCGCATCCATCACGTTCGGGTGCATTTCGAAAGGCGGCAAGGCCTGGCTCGAACCGTGCGCCAAGCGGCAGAACGCCCCTGGCTATGGGCGGGTTTGCTGGCGGCGATGACGGGAGTCTGGTGGCTCGCGGGGCACGTATGGATCGTAGACGCTCCTGCCCTCAGGGCCGAGCCCAAGGCCCGCCAGGAACTTCTCGCCGCGGCGGCCAAGGCCGGGCTACGAGCCGGGGTGCGTCGCGACGGGCTCAACTTGCGCTGGATCAGCACGGCGATGGAACGCCAGTTGGACCACTTCTTTTGGGTCCGGGTTAGTCTGACGGGCATCGTAGCCAGGATTCAAGCCGTGGAGCTGATCGGGCGGCCGTCCCTTCCCGGATCGGCACAGTTGGTGGCCGCGCAAGCGGGTCGGGTGCTCAAGATCGAGGCCTACCTAGGCGAACCGCTGGTTGCGGTGGGCGACCGGGTGATCAAGGGACAGCCGCTGATTGGCGGTGAAGAGTTTGCCCTAGGCCGACATCGGGTGACCACGCCGGCGGTTGGGCGCGTGATAGCCGAAGTGACCTACCGCACCCGCGTCTCCCAACCCTTGCGTGAGCACCGGGTGCAATTGCAGGACCGGCGTCGCATCGATTACCAACTCTTGATTGACCATGGGCCTGCCATTCCGCTGAGTTTGCCCCGTCCACGCTTTCGACATTACCTCCGGACCGCGAAAGTTCGCGCCATGGTTTACCGCGGAGTGGAAATGCCGTTAGAATGGCGTCAGGTAGTATATAATGAAACCAAAGTAAGTACGCGCCAACTCACGGTGAGGGAGGCCACAATCCAAGCGATGGAACGGGCTGCGCGGAGGATGGCGTCGGATTTGCCTGCAGGCGGGCGATGGTTGCAGCAAGCACGGTATGTTCGTCGAAGTCGAACGGGGGTTACGGTTACGCTCGTCCGGCACGCCGAGCAAAATATCGCCGTGATGCCTGGGCCATCGTCCGGGAAGGCCCGCCAGTAAATATTTGCAAGGAGGTTCGGATTGCCACAGACCCAATGGGTGATTGCGGATAATCATGCGGCAACAACGCTCTTCGGACGCGGCGACGAACATTTAAAATTGATTGAGGAAGCGTTGGCGGTCAGGTTGACGGCGCGCGGCAACATCATTTCCATTCAGGGTACGGCGCACGCCGAATCGCAAACCCGCAAAGTCTTGGATCTTTTGGCGCAATGGGCCTATGCTGGCGAGGCCGTGCGCCAGGAGACGGTGGAAAATGCCCTGTTGGCCGTCAAAGAGGGTGCGCAAGAGGAATTTTTGCATCTCTTGACCGAAAATGTATTTACCACGGCCCAAGGCAAGATCGTTCGCCCGAAGACCATCGGGCAGCAGCGGTATATCGAGGCCATCCGTCGCCATACGCTGGTGATCGCCATGGGCCCGGCGGGGACGGGTAAAACCTATTTGGCCATGGCGATGGCTGTCCAGGCGCTGAGGACGCAGTTGGTGGAGCGGATTATCCTGACCCGCCCCGCCGTGGAGGCCGGAGAAAAACTGGGGTTTTTGCCCGGCGACTTGGAGGAAAAGGTGCACCCCTATCTGCGGCCGCTCTACGACGCGTTGTATCAGATGCTCGGGATGGAGGCGGTGGAGCGCGCACGGGAGCGGGGACACATCGAGATCGCGCCCCTCGCCTATATGCGGGGACGGACGCTGCACAGCAGTTTTATCATCCTTGATGAGGCGCAAAACACGACCCGTGCTCAGATGAAAATGTTTTTGACCCGTTTGGGCCATGGCTCGCAGATCGTCGTCACGGGGGATGCGACGCAGGTGGACCTACCTCACGGTGAGCGGTCGGGATTAGCCGAAGCGGCGGTAATTTTGGCCTCGATTCCCGATATTGCGGTGATTCAGCTGAGCACCCGCGACGTGATCCGGCACCCTTTAATCACGCGGATTATCGCAGCCTATGACCAATACGAGGAGGATAGAGAGGCAGACGGGCATGAGCACGATTCTGAAGGGGCGTGAATGGTGGTCCGCGATGACCGGCGAACGGCGCCCGTGGCTGTTGGGCAAGGCGGCACGGCAACTTTCGGTGGCCGTGCTGACTTGGCTCGCCATTGCCGCGATCTTTTCGGGGACCCTGCTCTCGCAACGGATTGACGTGCACGTGGGGGATTTGGCTCCGCGGACCGTATATGCTCCGTACGGAGTGGTTGACTGGGGGGCTACCGAACACGCCCGCAAGGAGGCGATGGCGTCGGTTGGCCGGGTGTTGACGGTGGATCGCCATGTTCTCGACCGCGCCCGTCAACAAGTGGTCAATCGCTTTAATTTGCTGTCCGCGCTGAGTATGGACAAGGCAGCGCCGCTGAAGGCGAGGGAAGCCGTCGCCGCCCAGGATATCCCCATCAATTTGCCAGCCGCGGTCTGGGGCCAGGTGCTGCGTCTGCCGCCGAACGCGGCCAACGGTATCTCAATCTTAGAGCAGCAGGCAATGGTCATTATTTCATCTGTCCTCGGCAATGAGGATGTACGCAATACCCCGGTGGCGCTGACCTTTGCCCGCGATGGGGCAGCCCAGCTGGCGGCGGACGAACAGGCCGATCCCGGCCTGAGACTCTTTTTGACCGATTTTACCCGCAACCTCATTTCGCCCAACACGTTCGTTAACCATACGGCGACGCACGAGCGCCGGCAGTTAGCGGCCAGCCGCGTGCCCTTAGTCAAGATTTTGCGCGGCGAAACCGTTTTGGTCCAGGGCCAGCGGGTTACGGCCAATGACATCCGGGTTCTGCGCGAACTCGGTCTGCTGAGCCGAGGGATTAACGTGGCCCCGTATGCTGGCTCTTTGCTGCTGAGTGCCGTGCTGGTGGGCATTTTGGGCGGATATTTATGGTTTCAGCGCCGCGGATTGTTGCAGGAGACCACCGAAGTGGCGGCCACCGGGGCGATCTTCGTGTTATTTTTGCTGGGATCCGACTTGCTCAAGAATTTCTCCGTCGTGAGCTATCTGATGGTGCCCACGGCCGCGGTCATGATCGCCGTGCTCTACGATGCGGGTCTGGGAATGATTTTGGCGGGCGTGTTGAGCCTGGCGATCGCGGCGCTGACCGATGCCAGCATTACGGTGGCGCTGGTATCGTTCTTGGGCGCGGTCGCTGGGGTCTTGGGGGTTAAGCGTCTGGCTCATCGCTACGATATTCTGTGGGCCGGAGTGGCGGTGGGGGCGGTGAACGTGCTCGGACTGGCCGGAATGGACTGGATGCAGGGGGCTTCGCTGGCACAGTATCCGGTCTGGCAGGGACTCGTCTACGCAGCCGTCGACGGGCTCTTGGCGGCGTCGCTGGCGGGAGGGCTGCTGCAGTTAGTGGAAGGGCCGCTAGGACTGGTTACGGCGATGAAGCTCATCGAACTTTCCAATCCCAACCAGCCCTTGTTGCGCAAGCTTGTCGTGGACGCGCCGGGCACCTATCACCACAGCATGGTGGTAGGCAATCTCGCCGAAGCGGCGACGGAGGCCATTGGCGGCAACTCGCTCTTGGCCCGCGTCGGCGCGTACTATCACGATGTGGGAAAGTCCAAGCGCGCCTATTTCTTTGTCGACAATCAATTCGGGGGAGAAAATCCGCACGACGATCTGCCACCCAACCTCTCGGCGGTGATTATCGCTTCGCATGTTCGCGACGGGGTTGAACTAGCTAAGACCCACCATCTGCCGGAGGCCCTCGTCCAGTTCATTCGCGAACACCATGGCACGACCTTGATCCGCTATTTCTATGACAAGGCGTTGCAAAGTGATACCGGAGACGGGGTGGTCGAAGAGGATTTTCGTTATGAGGGTCCGCGCCCGCAGTCGAAGGAAACGGCGGTGGTGATGTTGGCTGACGCCAGCGAAGCCACCTGTCGAACCCTGAAGCAACCGACGACCGCGGTCATTGAGCAGACGGTGCGGCGTCTGATTGCGGACCGCCTGCACGATGGGCAGCTCGATGAATCGCAGCTGACCTTAAGGGACCTGGACACCATTGCGAGAACCTTTACCCGGGTGCTGACCGGGGTCTTTCATCAACGCGTGGAGTATCCGGAAATTGAGAAGGAGTAGATGCAATGCCGGTACACGTCACCAGCGGCGAAGCAACCTGGGAACGCTTCGAGCCGGAAGTGAAAAGGGCGGTATGGGCGGCTTTAGCGGCCTCGGGAGAAGCCAATGACGACACGGAAGTCAGCGTATTGCTGACCGATGACGCCGAGATTCGCGCGCTTAACCGCACCTACCGTGGCCTTGATCAGCCGACCGATGTGCTCGCGTTTGCCCAACGGGAGGGCGAGGATGGTGATATGCATGATCCGTTCTTGGGCGATGTGGTGATCTCGGTCGAGCGCGCCGAACGTCAAGCGGAGGCCTTTGGCCATTCGCTGGCGCGCGAGTTGGGATTCTTGGCGGTCCATGGCACGCTCCACCTGATAGGCTGGGATCACCAAATGCCCGAACAGGAGCGCGCGATGATGACGAAGACCGAAGACATTTTGACAGCGGTTGGGTTGCGGCGTGAAACGCGCTGAGTCGTTAGGCGAATCGTTTGGTTATGCTTTTCAAGGCTTATGGTACGCTTTGAATACCCAGCGCAATTTGCGAATCCACTTCCTGGCGGCGGTGGCGATCCTGGTGTTGGGATGGTTCGTGGCGCTGCCGGACGCGATCTTCGTCAATGTGCTGGTTGCGGTCGTGGTGGTCATGGTAGCGGAGATGATCAATACCGCCGTGGAATCGGTCGTTGACTTGGTCAGTCCGGAATTTCACCAACTGGCTAAGACGGCCAAGGACGTGGCAGCCGGGGCGGTCTTGCTGGCGGCGGTGGGCGCGGTGGCGGTGGGGGTTTGGTCCTTTGGACCCATCCTCGGCGACCTGCCCCGCCGACTTATGTTAAGATTTGACCACGAACCGCGCGTGGCCGTGATGCTCTTGGCACTGGTTGGGGTCGTTAGCGGCTTCGTGTTGTGGATTCCCGGGCAGAGGGTCCGCCCCCCGGGTGATCGGTCTAGCTGAGAAAGGGGAGGCCTGACTCGTGGCTAGGTTCCGCCCCGTCCTGACGGCTGATGGCTTCGGGCGAACCATTGGGCTCAGACGGTCGTGAAACTACACTGGATCAGAATCGTCGTCTTAATTTTGTTGCTGATCTTATCCAGCCTGTATTCGATGGCAGAAACGGCGATGATGGCGTTATCGCGAGGTAAAGTCCGCCATCTGGCCGAAGTGGGCGATCCGCACGCGCATTGGCTGGAGAGGCTGGTTCGGGAACCCAATCGGCTGTTGGCCACCGTGTTGGTGGGCAACAATATCAGCAACGTGGTCGCCTCTACGCTGGCCACCGCCTTGTTCATCGCCTATTTCGGGAAATTGGGCGTTGCCTGGGCGACCATCGTCATGGCTATTGCCATCTTGCTTTTTTCGGAAATTATGCCGAAGACGTATGCGGCGCATAATCCCGATAAGGTGGCATCGCGTTTGGCTCCATTCCTCGAGGGGTCGGCCCGCGTGTTCTTTCCGTTTGCACGGGCGTTGACCTGGGTTGCGGTGCGCGTATTTCGGGTGTTCGGCGCTACCGCCGAGGGCGGACGCCTGGTGACCGAAGAGGAGATTCGCAACCTGGTCGAAGTCGGTGAAGAAGAGGGGTTGCTGGAAGCGAACGAGCGGCAGATGATTCAAGGCATTTTTGACTTTGGGGATACCGTGGTACGGGAGGTGATGGTGCCCCGTATCGATGTCAATGCCCTGGAAGACACGGCGACGCTCGGCGAGGCGGCTGACGCGGTGGTGCATTGGGGACACTCCCGATTGCCCATCTATCGCAAGACGGTGGACGATATTGTGGGGGTGATTTATGCACGCGATATTTTGGCCTATTTGAACGAACGGCCGCCGGACACGCTGGTTCGGGACCTGATGCGCCCAGTCCACTACGTGCCGGAAACCAAGAAAATTGACGAATTATTGGCCGATTTTCGGCGTCAGCGGACCCATATTGCGATAGCGCTGGACGAATATGGAGGAACCGCTGGGATAGTCACGATCGAGGATCTGCTGGAAGAGATCGTCGGGGAGATTCAGGATGAATATGACGCCGAAGAGCTGGGAGTGCGTCCGATCGACGCCGACAGCTACGAGGTCGACGGCCGCATTCAGCTGGACGAACTGGACGAGCTGTTGCATGTCGCGCTCGCCCATGAGAGCGTGGACACGGTAGGCGGGCTGATTTTGCACCTGCTGGGCAGGGCACCCGTCGAGGGGGAGCAGGTGTGGACCGATGGCATCCGGTTTACTGTGGCCAAAGTGGTCGGCCGGCGGGTAAAGCGGGTGGTTGTGCAGTGGTTTGAGGACGCCGGGGACGAAACGCCCAGCGGGGGAGATGAGGGTTGATGGTGAACCATGCGGAAATCGACGAAGAGACGGTTGCCGCCCTGATCGCGACGGCCCGGCAGGCTCGAGCACAAGCCTACGCTCCCTATTCCCGGTTTGCGGTGGGGGCGGCGTTGCTGGCGGCGGATGGCACCATGATTGCAGGCTGTAACGTGGAAAATGTCAGCTATCCCCTCGGCTTGTGTGCGGAGCGAGCGGCGGTGGCCGCTGCCGTGGTCGGCGGACATCGTCGGTTTCGCGCCATCGCCGTGGTCGGAGGGGATGGGCCGCTTTCGCCCTGTGGCGGCTGTCGCCAGGTGCTGCGGGAATTCGGCGACTTATGGGTGATCGGCGGGAGTGCGGCCGGAACCGCGCTCGAACGCTGGCGGCTCTCGGAGCTCCTGCCCGCCGCCTTTGGCCGGGAGCGGGGCGAATGATTACCCACTCCGGCTTCATCGCCCTGATCGGGCGACCCAACGTGGGCAAGTCCACCCTGCTCAATGCGATTTTGGGCCGTAAAATTGCTATTGCCACGCCTAAACCGCAGACGACGCGGATTAGCATCCGGGGAATCTTGCACAGCGGCGGGGCGGAACTCATCCTCATCGATACCCCGGGCGTCCACCGAGCCAAGCATTCGTTGGACCGCCACCTGGTGCGCGGGGCGCGGCGGGCGGCCCAAGCCGTCGACGGCTTATGGCATGTGGTGGATGTTAGCCGCCCGCCGCGCGAGGAGGACGGCTGGGGTGCCGACCTGTGCCGGGCGGCGGGGGCGCCGATCTGGCTGGTGGCCAACAAGAGCGATTTGGTGGCGGCGCGCAATGAGCGCATCGAGCCTTATCGAATGCTGGCCGAATATGAGCGGGTCTACGCCGTCTCGGCCTTGACCGGTACCGGCATAGACTCCTTGTTAGCCGACGCCCTGGCGGGTTTGCCGGAAGGGGTCGCGTACTTTCCGGAGGAAATGGTTACCGATCAGACCGAAGACACCTATGTGGCGGAAACGGTACGGGAACAAATCCTCTTGGCGACCGAAGACGAGGTGCCGCACTCGGTGGCGATCGTGGTCGAGGAGCGCGCGCTGCGCCCGAACCACACGATGTATATCCGGGCCACGGTGTATGTCGAACGGGAAAGTCAAAAAGCAATTCTCATTGGGGCCGGCGGGCGCATGTTGCGTCGGATCGGCGAAGCGTCTCGGCGCGGGTTGGAAGAATACTACCAAGGGCGCGTCTATTTGGACTTGTGGGTCAAGGTGCGGCGACACTGGCGCGACCAAGAGGAATGGCTGCGGCGGCTAGGCTTTGCGCAAACGGAGTGAGGAATGGCCGCATATCAAGATCAGGGAATTGTGTTGAGAGGCCGGGTCTATCGGGAAAACGACAGTTTGGTGACGTTGTTTCTGATGAACCAGGGTAAGGTGGCGGCGGTGGCCAAAGGCGCGCGCAAGCCGCGGAGTCCGTTCTTGGCGGGCCTGTATCCGCTGTCTTATACGGATTTTAGTTTGTACCGGGGACGGAGCGCCTTGGAATCGGTGGTCGGTGCAGAAGTGATTCATAGCTTCGGCCGGATTCGGGAGAATCTGGACCGCATTGGTTGGGCAGCGCTGATGGCGGATGTCGTGGACGAATGTTTTTCGGACCATGACCCCTCGCCCGAGGCATTTTACGCCCTGGTGGCGGGGTTGGAGGGGTTAAATGACGGCCACCATGCTCCGTCGGTGGCGATGGCGGCCGTGTGGCATTTGCTGCGCACGGCAGGATTCGCGGGTCCGTTCACGTGCTGCACGGCCTGTCAAGCCGTGCTGACATCGGGCATGGTGATTCTGACCGGGCATTTCGAGCCGCTCTGCCAAGACTGTGCACGGGGCCGGGGCGTGCGCTTTTCCGCAGGCGCAATGAAGACGGTCAACCGCTGGCTTGAGCTTCCGCCAGCGAAGTTTGGGGGCGTCGAGACGCGCGGGCGGTTGGTGGGAGAGATGGTCCGGTTGTTGACCTTGAATCTCACCGCGCATCTCAACCGCACACCGCGCGCATTGCATTTTCTCGGTCAGCTTATGGAGACAGAAGTGGAGGAACCCCGTTGACGGTTACATTACAAGACGTGGTGATGCGCCTCAAAACCTATTGGATGCAGCAAGGATGTATGCTGGCCGAGCCGTATGACCTGGAGGTCGGGGCCGGAACCATGCATCCGCTGACCTTTTTTCAGGCCTTGGGACCGGCCCCCTGGAAGGTGGCCTACGTCCAGCCGTCGCGGCGTCCGGTGGACGGTCGCTATGGGGAAAATCCCAACCGGCTCTATCAACATCACCAATTTCAGGTGCTCTTGAAGCCGTCGCCCGAAGATGTCGTTGAACGCTACCTGGAAAGTTTGCACGCGTTGGGTATCGAACGCCGGCAGCACGACATCCGCTTGGTCGAGGACAATTGGGAAAACCCCAGTCTGGGGGCCATGGGGTTAGGATGGGAGGTGTGGCTGGACGGGATGGAAATTACCCAGTTCACCTATTTCCAGCAGATTGGGGGGCAAGAATGCAGGCCCGTCTCCGCGGAATTGACCTATGGATTGGAACGCTTGACCAGCTACCTGGCCGGCGTCGATGATGTCTGGTCCATTGAGTGGTCGCCCGGCGTGCGCTATCGGCAGCTGTTTGGCCGGGTGGAATGGGAACAGGCCAGCTACAGTTTCGATCAGGCCGACCCCAGTCTGTTAAGCGACCTCTTCATCCGCTACGAAGGCGAAGCCCGCCGTCTCCTCGATCTGGACCTGGTTCGGCCCGGCTACGAATGCATATTGAAGGCGTCGCACGTGTTCAACACCTTGGATGCCCGGGGAGCGATCGCGGTCACCGAGCGTCAGGCCTACATCGGGCGGATGCGGACCTTAGCCAAAAAAGCCGCCGAGCGTTGGCTCGAACGCACGGCGGGGGAAATGGAAGGGGGGCGATGAATCCGGTGCTGATGGTGCTGGAGGTCGGCTGTGAGGAGATTCCCAGCCGCTATGTGGACGGGTTGGCCAACGAACTGGCGGAAAGGGTAACCGCCGAGTGTATGAGTGCGCGGATTGGCATCGCCCCGTTGACGGCGGGGGCGACCGCGCGACGTTTCACCGTGTGGGGCGACGTGCGCGATCGGCAAGCAGAGCGGGTTGCCGAGGTGCGGGGTCCTCGCTGGGAAACCGCCTACCAGGACGGACGACCGACCGCCGCGTTAGCCGGATTTTTGCGCCGGGTGCATCCCCGCCCCGAGGAGCTGACGGAAGCCACGGTCGACGGTAAGCGCTATGTCGTGGTGCGTCGCCAAGAGCCTTCGCTATCAGCCGCTGACGTCCTGCCGGGAGCCGTGGAGCGCGCATTTGCTTCCCTCGCCCTGCCTCGCGGTATGCGCTGGGGCGCCGGGGAGGCGCGTTTCGTGCGGCCGGTGCGGTGGGTCGGCCTTTGGCTCGGTGATCAGATTCTGCCGGTGGAACTGGCGGGAGTCCTCTCCACGGGAACGACCCGCGGCAACCGCACGGATCACCCGGAGGCGGTGGCGATCGGCAGCGCAGCCGAATACTTGGCCGTCCTGGAGCCGTTGCTGGGAGTCATGCTCGACGGGCAGCGCCGACGGCGCGAAATCACCCAACGGGGCGGGGAACTGGCTCGAGCCCTCGGCGGTCGGATGGACACTGACCCGGAGTTGTTGAATGAGGTGGCCAATCTGGTAGAGTGGCCGGTACCTTTTAGCGGGGCGTTTGATCCGCGCTTTCTGAGCGTGCCGGAGACCGTGCTGGTGACGGCGATGAAGGTGCATCAGCGCTATTTTCCCGTCATTGCCGTCAAGGGCGACGACCCACGCCAATCAAGCCTCTTGCCCTACTTTATCGGCGTGCGCAATGGGCAAGGCGAGGCCCTGGACGCGGTGCGCCACGGCAACGAAAAGGTCCTGGGCGCGCGGCTGGCCGATGCCGAGTATTTTTACCGCCAAGACGGGAAGACCCCGCTCGCGGATCGCCGCCAACGGCTTGGCCAGGTCGTGTTTCACGCCCGTTTAGGGACCTATGCCGATAAGGTGGAGCGGATGCAGGCCATCTTTCGGATGACCGCGCCGCGATGGGAATTGGGGAGTCAAGGCGAGCGCCAGGTGCTGCGGGCGATGGACTTGGCCAAATGCGACCTGCTGACCCATGTGGTGGAGGAATTCCCCGAGTTGGAGGGCGTCATGGGCGGAATTTATGCCGCCCAGGATGGCGAACCCGCCGAGGTTGCGGCGGCGGTGCGGGACCAGTACCTTCCGCGCTGGCAGGGCGACCCCATTCCAACGGGCCGGGTTGGTCAAGTGCTCGGCATCATCGACCGGGTCGACACCTTGGTGATGGCCTGGGCCCACGGGATGCAGCCAACGGGTTCAGAAGACCCGTTCGGTTTGCGCCGCGTCGGTCTCGGCATCGGACGCATCTGGACGGAGTCCGGCATAGCACCGTCGCTGGGGCTTCGCGAGCTGTTGGAACAGGCCAAGGCGGTGGCTGGGCTAGCCAATCTCGACGTGTCTTCGGTGGCGGCGGCGATTGTGCTGCGGCTGAAAAGCGCTTGGAATCACTCCGGCGAGGCCGGCCTGCTCGACGCGCTGGTCGCGGTGGATGACCGTTTGGGCACGCTGGTTGGGCGAGCGACGTGGTTGGCCGAACGGTGGTCCGAGGCCGATTTTTCCAGGTATCTGACGGTGGCCAAGCGCGTGGGCCGGGTTTTGGGAGATCGCCGGGAAGCGGTGTGCGAAGGAGACTATCCGCTCCCCGAGGAGGACCAGTTGCGCGACGTGACGATTCACCTGGCGGCGGCGGCCGGGCGAGGAATGGATGCCTGGTGGGCAGAGCTGCCACGGGTGAGCGAGTTCGTGGAACGGTTTTTCGATCGGGTATTGGTGATGGATCCGGACCCGGCGGTGCGCAATCGCCGACTGGGGCTGCTGGCCGCGTTGCGGCAAGAACTCGGCCGTTTTTGGGATCCCGAGCAATTGCCGACAGCGGACAACTCGGTGGGAAAATGGTAGCGGGGGGAAGCGCGATGACCAAGACGTCACCGCTGTCAAAAGTCTATATCGTCTCAGATGCGCTCGGCGGCACGGCGGAGCGAGTTTTCCGGGCGGCGATCGTGCAGTTCACGGACGAAGCGATGGTGGCCGTCGAACGGGTTACGTATGTGCGCACCAAAGAAGCCGTCGACCGAGTGGTCGCCTCGGCGGCGAATGAGGCTGGTGCCATGATCGTCTATTCACTGGTTCGTGAGACCCTGGGGGAATACCTATGGACGACGGCCCAAGTCCGGGGAATTCCCATCGTGGACGTGCTGGGACCCATGATCCAGGGGTTGAGCCACGTGTTTGGGCGCGCTCCCCAGGAAGTAGCCGGGCTTACCCATCGGGCCGATGGGAATTACTTTCAGCGCGTCGAGGCCGCGGAATTTGCCGTGCGCTATGATGACGGCAAGGATCCCAGCGCGCTCTTGGCGGCGGAAGTGGTCCTGCTTGGGGTGTCGCGAACCTCAAAGACTCCGCTCAGTCTGTATTTGGCCAATCGGCGGCTGAAGGTAGCCAACGTCCCCCTGGCACCGGAATTGCCCCTCCCCGCGAGCCTGAGCGCGGCGGCGCACAAGGTGGTAGGCTTGACCATTGCTCCCGAGGCGTTGCTGTCCATCCGGAAAAAACGGGTAGGATCCCTTGGCCTCGGCGAATCGGCGGGTTATGCCTCCTGGCCTCGCATCATCGAGGAGCTGGCTTATGCCCGCGGCGTCTTTGATCGAGTCGGGTGTCCTGTGGTCGACGTGAGCCATCAGGCGGTTGAAGAAACGGCCGAACACGTGTTGACGCTGTTGAAGCGTCGTCGACAAAATCCGACAGGGTAATCGTGGGGTCTAGCCAAAATAGAAGCAGGAATATCGTCATCGACGGCGAACCTTCTTGAAGACGGGGGGTGACGCTCTGATGGCCGACCCCGAATATGATGCTTGGATTACGGATGTTCGCCAGGCGACGGACATCGTCGAAGTGGTTTCGCGATCGGTGGCGCTTCGCCGCCGTGGCAAGCACTACTGGGGACTTTGCCCGTTTCACACCGAAAAGACGCCTTCATTCAGTGTCGATGCCGAACAGCAACTGTTTTATTGCTTTGGTTGCCACAGCGGAGGTACCGTTTTTACCTTCTTGATGCATCGCGAAGGCGCCGAGTTCATCGACGTTGTCCGACGTCTAGGGGAAGAAGCGGGAATTAGCGAACCCCAACGGAGATCCCGCGAGACGGCGCACGAGTCGTTGTATGGCGTGTTGAGCTGGTGCCAGGAGTATTTTCAACGTGAGCGGGAACGCGTCGAACCGTTTTTGGCTGAACGGGCGCTGCCGTGGAGCGTGGCCGAGCGTTTTCAACTGGGGTACGCTCCACGCGGTTGGGATGGTCTAGTGGCTTACTTGCGCGAACACGGCGTGTCCGACCGGGAGATGGTGGCGGCCGGGGTGGCGGTTGCCGGTAAGCAAGGAGGAGTGTACGACCGCTGGCGGCACCGGTTAATG
The DNA here is from genome assembly GCA_021797675.1 of Bacillota bacterium. Classification (GTDB taxonomy): domain Bacteria; phylum Bacillota; class Sulfobacillia; order Sulfobacillales; family Sulfobacillaceae; genus JAJZXC01. The sequence continues at coordinate 41,536 of JAJZZH010000147.1, forward strand.
TTTCCGATTTGGGACGCCCGCGGGCGTATTTGCGCGTTTGGTGGACGATCCCTGGAGCCAGGAAAAGAGCCCAAGTACTTGAATTCGCCCGAGACGGCGATTTTTCGCAAGGGCCAAATCCTCTATGGGTTGCACTTGGCGCGGCCGCGGTGGCAGGCGGGCGTGGTGCCGGTTCTGGTGGAGGGCTATTTCGATGTCGTGGCGTGTCATGCGGCCGGGCTCGAACAGACCGTAGCCACCCTGGGAACAGCCCTTGCCAGCGGACAAGCCCGTTGGCTGGCCCGGTTTGGCTCGGAGGTGACGCTTGCCTATGATTTGGACACCGCCGGCCAAGAAGCCACCAAGCGCGCCTTCGTGATTTTGTCGGAAGTGGGTTTGAAAGTCAACTGGGCACGTTGGGACGAGGCCTGGAAAGATCCAGACGAGGCGCGCCGGGCGGGGGGCGAGGAAGCTCTGCGTGCCGCCGTGCAAGCCAACACGCCGTATCTGGCGGCGGTGGCCGAAACGCTTCACGGTGCCACGCCTCGGGAAAAGGCGTACGCGGTGCAGGCAGTGCGGCCCCTGCTGATGGCGGTAAGCGATCCGGTGGAGCGAAACGGCTACCTGGAAATCATCGCTAGGAAGTTGAGAGTAGATCCTAGCATTTTAGCACAAAGCACGGACGATTCGCAAGGGGTCAAGGATACATTCGGAAAAAATAGGCATAATATGAGGAGAACAGGGGAGAAACCGTCGCCGACCCTGCCGAGTGTTGATGTGGAGCTGTTGGCGGCGCTCCTCAAGCATCCCGAGGCCATCCCGGGCGTTCGTGCCAAAGTGCCGGAATGGCCGCGCGACCGCCACTTGGAGACGGCGCTTGATTTTATTGTGTCTCGAGGCGCCGATGACTTGGCTGACTGGATCGACGTCGTGGAAGCCGACGCCCGCTGGCTGGTATTGGAGGCGTTGGAGTGGCAAGGCCCCGACGGGGGCCAAGCGGCCATCGACGATTTTGTGGAGTGGATTCAACAACGCACGGAGCAGGAGCGATTACAGACGTTGCAAGAACGAGTACGACGGGGCGAATACGCCGAGGAATTGATGGGCGAAGTCCGGGCCGCGATGGAGCGGCTTGGCCGGCAAAAAGCGCGAAAGGAGGGATAACGTGGTGCAGGGAAAGAAGGACGTTCCGCAAATTGACGAAGTCAAAGACCTTATCCGCCGCGGTCAGGAGCGGGGAAAGCTTACGTACGGGGAAATTGTCGACACGTTGCAGTCGATTGAGCTGCCGCCCGAACAGATTGACAACATCTACGAGATGTTCAACGAGATGGGCATTGAACTGGTGGGCGAGCAACTGCATCCCGATGGCACCCATCCCTCTGGCAACGCCGACGAAGAAGCCGAAGAGAATATGGCCGTACCCAGCGGGGTGGCGATCGATGATCCGGTGCGGATGTATCTGAAGGAAATCGGACGGGTACGCCTATTAAATGCGGAGCAAGAGGTGGACTTGGCCAAGCGCATCGAGCAAGGCGATGAAGAGGCGCGGCGAGCGCTGGCCGAAGCCAATTTGCGTCTGGTGGTATCGATTGCGAAACGCTATGTAGGCCGTGGGATGCAGTTTTTGGACTTGATTCAAGAAGGCAATCTGGGCCTGATTAAAGCGGTCGAAAAGTTTGACTACCGCAAGGGGTACAAGTTTAGCACCTATGCGACGTGGTGGATTCGTCAGGCGATCACCCGCGCTATCGCTGACCAGGCGCGGACGATTCGGATTCCGGTGCACATGGTGGAGACGATTAACAAGCTGATTCGTGTTCAGCGGCAATTGCTGCAGGAATATGGACGCGATCCCCTGCCCGAGGAAATCGCCAAGGAAATGGGTATTACGGTCGAGCGCGTGCGGGAAATCCTCAAGGTGGCCCAGGAGCCGGTATCGTTGGAGACTCCGATTGGCGAGGAGGAAGACTCGCATCTGGGGGACTTTATCGAAGATGAGGATGCGCCCGCACCGGCAGAAGCGGCCGGTTACCAACTGTTGAAGGAGCAATTGGAAGAAGTGTTGGATACGCTGACCAATCGTGAGGAAAAGGTGTTGCGCCTGCGCTTTGGACTGAACGACGGCCGAGCACGCACCTTGGAAGAGGTTGGCCAGGTGTTCGGCGTCACGCGAGAGCGCATACGCCAGATTGAAGCCAAGGCGCTGCGCAAATTACGCCATCCCACCCGGAGCAAGAAGCTCAAGGATTATCTGGATTAATAAGCGATTTCTTAGGCGGCGCTCAGACTGTTTTCAGGGAGCCGGGGTATCCTAGCCCTAGAATTCCCCGGGAGGAGTCTGTCGCTGGGGGCGCTGAGGAGGTCAAGACATCTGCGGGATAGCGGGAATGTGGCGGAAGGACGGCGGCCCGATCGACCCGAGCCAGGTCAGCGCGATGCTGGCCGTGTTGGCGCACCGGGGACCGGACGGAGAAGGACGCTTCGTTGAACACGGAATTGATCTAGGCATGCGGCGGTTGGCCGTGCGCGATGTGGAGCATGGGACGCAGCCGTACCGGTCGGAGAACGGTCAGATCGTGGCCGTTTTTAACGGAGAATTGTACAACTACCCCGCGTTGCGCAGGCATATCGAAGAGCAAGGCCACCGGGTGGCGAGCGAAACGGACGGCGAGGTCCTGGTGCACCTGTATGAGATTTATGGCTCGGACATGCTGCCGCGCTTGCGCGGCATGTTCGCGATAGCGTTGTGGGACCGGCGCACGCAGCGGTTACTGTTGGCGCGCGATCATGTGGGCCAAAAGCCGCTTTATATGACGGAATTGGGGCAGAGCGTGGCCTTCGCGTCCGAACTGAAGGCGTTTTACGCGCTGGCGGGCTATGATCCGGCGGTGGATCCGGCTTACCTGTCCACCTATTTGGCGCACCGGTTTGTTGCCGCCCCCCACACGTTGCTCGACGGCGTAACCAAGTTGGAGCCCGGCGAAGCCATGGTGTTCCAATCCCACCACCGTCGCCAGCGCTGGCACTACTGGCAACCAACGATGGCCGAACCGTCGGCAGCCATCGAGGGGCAATCCTGGGAACAAAGGCTGGACGGGTTGCTGAGTGAGACCGTGGCTGATCATTTGACCGCGGATGTCCCGGTTGGGGTGTTTCTCTCCGGTGGACTCGATTCGAGCCTGTTGACGGCTTTGGCGGTCAAAGCGGCGGGGCGACCGCTGGAGGCGTTTACCGCCGTGTTTCCCCGCCATTTCGAAGGCTATGACGAATCGGCATGGGCCGAACGGGTGGCCACAGCGACGGGTGTCCGCCTCCACCGCGTCGACGTCAGCGAAACGATTACGCCAGAACGCATCAGGCAGTTGGCCGAGGTTTTGGACGAGCCAATGGCCGATCCGACCGCGTTGCCGTTGGATGGCCTGGCCCGGGCGGCCAGGCAAGTGGTCACGGTCATATTATCCGGCGAGGGCGCCGATGAAATCTTTGCCGGGTACGCGGGATATGGTGAGGTATTGAGTCTCGAGCGGATCAAAAAGATTCCCGCCGCGCTGCGGGCAACCTGGATGGCCCTGGGCTTGCCCGGAGCGGGGGCGATTCAACGCTCCTTCGGGTCCATTAGCCAACGCTACCGGGGGGTGGGATTCACCTTTGATTTTTTTGCCCAACAGGCACTGTTGCGTCCGGAGTGGCGGCAAAATGATCGCACGGGCGCCATGCAGCGCTATTGGGAACAAACCGAAACCCTGTCCGAATTGCAGGCCATGCAGGGGTTTGATGCCCGCTGGTTTCTCGCTGATGACGTCCTGGTCAAATCGGATCGCATCGGGATGCACCATAGTTTAGAAATCCGGTCACCGTTTTGCGACTATCGGGTGGTGGATTTTGCCCTGCGCACGCCGATCGCGCTTCGACGCACGCGGCGCGAGGACAAGGTGTTGTTGCGACAGGTTGCGCGGGCTCATCTCCCCGGGTCCGTGGTCCACCGCCCCAAACAGGGTTTTCCCACGCCGCTTACCCGCCTATTGGCGGGCCCTTTGCAAACCCTGGCGTGGGACGTGCTGACCGATCCCGGGGCTGAGATTCGTCAATGGCTCTTCCCGGACCAAGTCCGAAAGGTTTTGCAAACCATGGCGCCCGACCAGCCGACCGCATCACGGCAAGTCTATGCGTTGCTGGTGCTCGAGCTGTGGCTGAAGAACGTGCGCAGCCGTGCCGCGCGCCCGGTTAATCGCGAGGCTCCTTCGATCCACGGCTAGGCAGACGGTGCCGGCGCGGGGGCCGATCGGGGACCTCCGGGTCGGGGGCGTTGCTTCGCGCCCTCCGCAGAGCCGAGGCCAGATTGGCCTCGGCTGCCTGTAACTGGTCAATGGCAGAGTCGAGGCACTCGGCGTCGGCCTCGTTGAAGGCGGCGACGGCGGTGCGCCAGTCGTCCAGGGCTTCCCAGAACGGGTTTCGCGTAGGTAGCATAAAGACCTCCCGGGCGGGCGGGTGACGTCCGCGTTTCGGAGATTGCTATGCGAAGTTCGGAGCAGGTATTCCTCCGGCCAGGCAGGCGCACCCCCGTAGCAGGGTGCGCCTGCCTCGTTACAGGTCGAGGAGGCGAAGGATGGCGTCAGTTTGCGCAAGGTTGCGATAGACGCCGCGAGTGGCGATGGTCACGGTCTGACTACCGGGTTTTTTGACGCCGCGCAGAGTCATGCAGAGATGCTCAGCCTTGACCGCTACCAAGACGCCTTGCGGTTCGAGGGCTTGGTCGAGCGCGTCGGCAATTTGATTGGTCATCCGCTCTTGGATCTGTGGCCGCTTGGCCACGGCATCGACCAATCTGGCCAACTTTGACAGGCCGGTCACCACGCCGGCCCGCGGCTGGTAGGCGACGTGGGCTTGTCCGTGAAACGGCAGCAAGTGGTGTTCGCAGATCGAGTGGAACGTGATGTCCTTGACCAAGACGAGTTCATCATGATCGACGTGAAACCGGGTGGTCAAGACGGATTCCAGGTCCTGGCCGAGGCCGGCGGTAATTTCTTCATAAAAGGCGGCAACCCGCCGCGGCGTTTCCATCAACCCTTCGCGGTCGGGGTTCTCGCCGATGGCTTCCAAGATGGAGCGGACGGCTAATTCGATTTGCCGCTTATCGACTACGCGGCGGCCGAGCTTCGGTTGGATCTTAGAATTCATCCCAGGCCTCTTTCTAGTGGCATCGTCTGCCAAATACCCATCGTCCCGATCGCCGATCCGAATGCTGGCCGACGGCTTAGCATTCGGTGGCCTCGTTGGCTTTCGCGAGAACCATCGCCGCCGGTGGAGTACGCACCGCGGAGGCGATGGCCGCGAGCACGAGGGCCGCGATGGAGCGATAAAACGCAATGTGCAGTCCGCCCAGGGAAGCGCGCTAGCGCGTAGGCCGGGAGATGACGGCTGCCCACGAAAATGGCGTACGCGAGTCCGCGGGGAATACGCGTCGACGCCATGATCAAGGCAAGAGCGAACGAGAGGACCATCCCCGGGTTGGCGAACGTTCTTAACATGCCGGAAGCGATGCCATACTCACCGGTAGGCGTGGCTAGCATCACGGCCATGTTGTTAGCAGGGAAGAAGCCGCCTGCGCCCAGGTCGACCGTAGCGGGCGTCGCGGGGCCCAGCCGACCGGCGAGGCGGCCAGCAACGGGTGCGGCTAGGGCACCAACCAGGTAACCGGGTACGAGCAACAATGAAGTGTCGAACGGAGTGAGGTTGCGTACCCCCTGCAGGTACATGATGATCAAGAAGAGCACGGCAAATCCTCCCAGGCCCTGCAAGAACGCGGCCAGCAGGGAAAAGGTCGGCGTTCGGACCCGAAAGAGACTGAGGCGCAGCAATGGTTCGCGCTGTCGGGACTCGACCCGGACAAACACCAACAGGCCGACTGCTCCCAGTCCGCCCAGGAGTGCGATGGTGTCCGACCAGCCTTGAGACGCCAAACGGGTCGTCGCCAGCAACCAGCAGGACACGCCTGAGGCCAAGGTTACCAGGCCCCAGACGTCAAACTGGTGGCTCCGGCGGGGGATGTCCGCGTGAAAGGCATGTCCGGCCAAACCAAGGGCCACGGCGCCGATCGGCAGATTGATGAAAAAAATCCACCGCCAGGAGAAATAGGTGGTAAGGAATCCGCCCAGCAAAATGCCCAAAATCGCGGCGAGATTCCACCCGATGGCGTTATCGCCATAGGTCGGGCCTCGTTGCTGGGGAGAAAACACATCGGCGATCACCGCCCCGCTGTTGGCGCCGATCAGGCCTCCCCCGATGCCCTGCACAATCCGTGACAAGACGAGGCCGAGCCATGCGGTTGATATGCCGCATACGGAGGATCCGGCAAGAAAGACGACGAATCCGGCCGTGTACATACGCACGCGCCCAAAAACATCGCCCAGTCGCCCTACTTGCGTCGCAAGCAGAGTCATCGTCAACAGGTAGCCCATCACAATCCAGACCGCGCTGGTGAGTGAGGTGTGCAGCGTGCGCATCATGGTGGGCAGGGCCAAGACGACGATGGTGCTGTCAACGGCCGTGATCAGCACCCCGATCACAATCACGGCAAGCGCCCAATTGGGGCGAGTGGTGGTGGGATGAGACATCTGCAGCCCTTTCTAGCCCTTACGGGGTCCCAGCACGGCATCGATTGCCTGCCATCATTTTATCATGCAACCTGGGGCGACCGAATCGAGACGATCTTCTGGTGGAGTTGGCCATCCTCGGGACAGCGGGCGGGGGCGGCGAGGATATCTCTAGGGATGTGCTAAGTCTCAGCGACATAGTACGGTATTACAATAGAGACGGAATCAGCGGGTCGGGATCGGCGCGTGGATACGTCATTGGAGACGCGCGAGTGCTCACCAGCATGGGCAAAGGAGGGGACAGGCAATGAAAATGCTGTTTATCGGCGGCACCGGTACGATTAGCGAGGCCGTATCCCAATTGGCGATGGAACGCGGCATCGAACTGGTGCTGCTCAACCGCGGCCGAATGATGGACCGGGTGGTCCCCGGCGCCAGGATGATCCAAGCGGATATCCGGGGCGACGAGGCCGAGCGGGCTCTTTTCGGCGAGAAGTTCGACACGGTCGTGGATTGGGTATGTTTCACGCCCGAACATGCTGCGGATGACATACGCAGATTCATGGGGAAAACCCACCAATTTATCTTTATCAGCAGTGCATCGGTGTACCAAAAGCCGCCGACGCAGGCAGTGGTTACCGAGTCCACGCCGCTGGCCAACCCGTTTTGGGACTATGCCCGCAACAAGATTGCCTGTGAGCTGATCTTTCTCCAAGCTTACCGCGACAACGGATTTCCGGTGACCATTGTCCGACCGTCGCATACGTATGGAATGCGCTCGGTGCCCGCCGGGCTCAACAGCAGTCGCCATCCCTGGTCGCTGGTTGACCGCATGCGGCGAGGAGAACCGGTGGTAGTGCACGGGGATGGCAGCGCCGTGTGGACCATGACGCACAATACGGACTTTGCGCGGGGATTTCTAGGTCTGGTGGGAAACCCGGTGGCGCTGGGTCATGCTGTGCATATCACCTCCGATGAGCTCTTGAGCTGGGATCAAATCTATCGTACCATCGGCGAGGCGGCCGGGGTGACTCCGAATCTTGTGCACATCGCGTCGGATTTCATCGCCCGCGTCCTGCCGGCCCGAGCCGGCAGCCTGCTCGGGGACAAGGCGGTCAGTGTGATCTTCGACAATCACAAGATTAAACGGATGGTCCCGGGGTTTGCGGCGGTCGTGTCGTTCGCCGAGGGCATGCGGCAGAGTGTGGACTGGTTTAGCAAACATCCCGACCAGCTAGCGGTGGACGCCGAATGGAATCGGGAAATGGATGCGCTGTTGCACCGTTATCGGGAAATCGGCAACGGCGCAGCGCATCTCACGTGAGATGCGGCCCAAAAATTGGAGCAGGAGCCAGCTGTAAGCCGAGTTCTGTCGAGGACGATCATTTATCTTGGACGACAGTTACCTGCCGCCTCCAGCGACCAACCCGGGAAGTCGGCGAGCAGCTTCATCCTTCCCCTATTCGGTCTTGCTGCGGGTGGGGTTTGCCGAGGGATACAGTCACCTGCTCCCTAGTGCGCTCTTACCGCACTGTTTCATCCTTACCGTCCCCATCGCGAAGACGGCGGTTTGTTTTCTGTGGCACTTTCCTTAAGGTTACCCTCACTGGACGTTATCCAGCACCCTGCTCTGTGCAGCTCGGACTTTCCTCACGCACCGATTGATAGGTCGGCGCGCGCGATCGTCACGCTGACTCCTTGCTCGCGCCCTTATTATCCGCAGTTTTCCGATCAACGTCAATGTCAAAGCGTGGTCCGCTTAGCGGGTGGTCGCCAGATCGTTCATTGCCTGGACGGCCAGGGCATCCGCACGTTCGTTCAAGGGGTTTCCGGCGTGTCCCTTGACCTTGACCCAGCGAACCGCGCGTTGGGCTGATAGCGTCCGCAACTCGCGCCAAAGATCCTGATTTTCCACGGGCCGCCCCTTGGCGTTCTTCCAGCCTTTCCGCTCCCAGCCCGTGAACCAGTCTTGCAGGAACGCATTAACAACGTAGGCCGAATCGCTATACAGCGTAACCTCGGCTTGCCTGGGCGTATGCTTCAGCGCCTCAATCGCCGCTGTAAGCTCCATGCGGTTGTTGGTGGTCGATCCATCCGCGCCGGAATATTCGCGACCGTCTACGAAAACGCAGGCCCAACCGCCTAGCTGTCCGCCTGGCGCCTGATTGTTTCGGCATGCGCCGTCCGTATATACTTCGTACGCCATGTCTTCCCCCATAAATTTGTCCGCCCTAGGAATCTCTGTCACCATAGCTGGATGGGCAGATCTTGTCAACGGGAGGCTGGAAAAAGGAAACATGTGGGTTTAAGCGGGAAGATGGCGGGGAGCAGCCAAGTTCGGTTGGCCATAATAGGTAAGATTTTTCGCTGATGGTCTTGATCTCGACGACCGACTCTGCTATCATTCAGCGTGTTGGCACTCCTCGATAGCTCAATTGGTAGAGCACCCGGCTGTTAACCGGGTGGTTGCAGGTTCGAGTCCTGCTCGAGGAGCCAGTTTATTGGGCCCATAGCTCAGCGGTAGAGCTGCCGGCTCATAACCGGTTGGTCGGAGGTTCGAATCCTTCTGGGCCCACCAGAAGTGGCCCGACCATCCGCCTAGTTGATATGGGGGCGCGTAGCTCAGTGGTAGAGCGCTTGACTCACATTCAAGAGGTCACAGGTTCGATACCTGTCGTGCCCACCACGAAAATTTGAAGCTCTGAGCCCATCTCAGGGCTTTTTATTTTCCCGCCAACCTCCCGCCAATCGTAGAAATCCCGCCAAATTCAATCGGACACCTCCAGCAAACAAAAAACGGTCCAGTTGCTCGGTCGCTTGCCGTTGCAACATAGGCGTGACATGCTGGTACAAGTCTTGCGTAATTTGCGTATTGGCATGCCCTAACTGCCCGTTCACCGGCTCCTGCTTCGAGACGACGGGTCGCAGTGGTGTGGCGGCAGAGATCGTGAATCGTAGTCGTGGATGGAAGAGGCCTGCCTTAAAATGCCGCAGAACACTCCGTGGGTCATCTTAACAAGAGGACCAGCCGCTCTGTCGCTGTCGCGCCGGCGGCTATCCCCTTGTTTTTAGGGGCCTTCCAACGGGTTACAGATCGCGGCTGAACCCCGCCGAGGTTGCTTGCGGAATAAGCGAAGGGTCTCATGACCCGCGACCGGTTGCCCCAAAATCTTCGCCTTTTAGGGCGGTGCGGGAAAGTTCTACCGCCGCGCTTAATTGGTGCCGCCGAAGCGGCGTGCCCAATCAAGCCGTGAGCGGCGCGCGATAGGATGTCCAATTTTCCGAGTCTGTGCGATGATTATGAAGAAAAATGGTGCTGAACGCGGTCAAGGATGACCGTGTGTTGGGACGGATGGGCCGACACAGGCTGCAGGTGCTGGCTAGACGGGAAAGTTTCGCTATGATAGTTGCAGGACACACACTGACTGAACGCGCGGTCGGCCAAGTACATTCCGAAAGGTGGCGCAAAAGGTGCCGATATGGGCAGAAGAATCGTGGCAACCGCTTTCGACAGACGGCCCTTTATGGCGCTGGTTGGTGCGCTGGGTACCGTCGTGCCAATCATTGCCGGGGATGTGGGAAATACAGGGTGACGATACCGAGCCTGACGTGGAATGGGCGGCTGGAGCGGAGATCGAGCGGGTGGTCGAGGTCCTGCGCCATATGAACCCTGAGGATGCTCGGCCCGTCGTGATTCGCCTGGGCTCGCAGACAATTCGGTATCTGCCACCGGCCATCGTGCAGCCGAAACGCGCGAAGCGCGGCCTGCTGGGACGATTTTGGACCGTCGTGGTGGGGATTCTGGTCAAGCTGAAGATGGTCGTGGTGTTCGGTTCGATGCTGATTAGCCTGCTGGTCTACGGGTTTGCCTTTGGATGGGCGTTCGGAGCCGGTTTAGTCGGGTTAATCGCCATTCATGAGTCGGGACACGTGGTAGCCAATCGGCTTAAGGGGATTCGCGCCAGCTTGCCGTTGTTCATTCCGTTTCTGGGGGCTTTCATCCAACTCAAGGAATATCCTCGGGATGCGGCTGACGAGGCCTTCATCGGCATCATGGGCCCGCTGTTCGGGTTGGGGGCGACGCTGGTGGCCGTATTGATCGGGCTTTGGGGTCGTATTCCAGTGTTTTTAGCCATTGCAGAAATGGGATTTCTGCTGCACGTCTTCAATTTGATGCCCGTGCTTCCGCTGGACGGCGGACGCACCGTGGGGTTTTGGCGCTGGAAGGCGTGGATCCCAGGAATCTTTGGGGTGCTGGTGGTTCTGTTTTACAATCCGGTGACCAATCAGTTTACCATCGATCCAATCACCGTGTTCATTGTCGTGTTGATTGCTGTTTCGCTAATTCGTGAGCCGCGCCGGCATAGCCGGGATTATGCTGCGATCGCTCCCCGCAGCCGATGGACCTATACCGTGGTCTGGATGGCCGCGCTGCTCGTGAGTTTGGCTGGGTATTGGGAGATTGGCCATTTGCATCCCTTTATCGGCTGACGCTGCGTGCGCCCCAGGCAAGGGCTGCCTGCAAGTGTGCCTGCACGGTCACTTTGTAGCCCATGCCGATACGGTCAGGGCCATGCATGTGACGCGTCGGCATAACTCCGGGAGCGGATCACGCTCCGAACGCCCAAAGAGCAGGTCAAGAAATCCTGAAGGTGAGATTTCAGCGCGGGCAGGCGTCTCGGTCGCGTCCTGGCTGAAATCGCACGATATGGTGAGGGGGGCCCTCGCCCAGGCCAGCCAATCCGTCCGACCTTCCTCACCCGCTAAGGATTCGACGGCTGCGGATCTCCGCGTTCACGGTGCGCAGTAAGGGGCGATTCACTCGCAAGAGGATGAGAGAGGAACGAAGGCGGAGGCTGGGGATGGCGGGGTCATCCCGCGATATCCCCCTGTCCCCATGCTTTGGGGTTATCCTGGGGATTCCTTCCTACCGTCAGTTGTCGCCGGAAGGAACCCCGAGTACGGAGAGGGCTGCCTCGGGACCCTCGATGAAGGAAATGGCCACGGCTCCCGGCAGGACGTGTCAGGGCGCATTCGCGCCTTCGCTAAGGGTGGGTGACGGAAGACCGTCACGGGATTACGGTGCGGATTGGGAAGAGCGACCATCCCAGATATGTTCAGCAATGGGTAAAGCCCTACAGTGGTATAGAGCTCTGTGCAGATACGTCTAAACCCGTTGTAGCGGTGGGACGTGGATGAGGATTCCCATGTCTCCAACCACGGCCAGGCGAGCCGTGGGTACCAGGATTGGTGATTGCGATTGAACCCATCGCAACCCAAGGGGCGCATCACGTGGATGTTGGCCCTGACGGCGGAATCGTGACCACCCGGGCTCGTAGTCTGGTGGCCCACTTCGCACATGCCGTGTTCATCGAGGAAAACGGTCCTGAGGTACTGACAGCTCGGTGTGGAGAAATCTCGGGCGAGTGCGTTACGGCAGCTTTGCAAGGAGCGGTGGTCCCTGATTTTCACGGGTGGGGATCGCGAGCATCTTCGATCCACCTTGATCGCCAGGGGCCGAGCCGATGAACGTATTGCCGCGGGATCCATCACGGGATCGGTAGCGGTCGGCCGCGAAGATCGGTGGTCAGACATCGACTGGCGTTTGGCCTCACGGATCACTCCCCTGTGTTCGAGATGCTGGACGCCTTTAGGCAAGACATGGATCAGATTCACGACGCGAACCATCATGTCGACGTGGTCTGCGGCGCCACGATCTATCGCGTATTTCTCCTCTGAAAAATCTTTGCCGACCACCATATCTAGACGGCCCGGTCCTGACCACCACAATATCCCGATCGCGACCACGCGACCTTCCGGAGTGGCCGTCCCCATTTTTCATTCCTGTGGGTGCCCCGAACCCGGGGCATGGGCGTCTCCTGTCGGGTGTCCGCGTCTCACAAATCAGGCAAAGATCATCGGCACCGCTTGCTGTTTCAAACGGATATTCGTATAATGCCGACAAGGTGATAGAATGCAGGTGCGAGCCAGCCTTCGAGAGGTTTTGCAGCGCTTTCAGGACGACGAACGTTTCAAGAACCATATTACGTACTGGAAGACTATTCCCGCGCAGTCAGCCAGAACGGTGCCGTTTCCAGACGATCTGGACTGGAAGATTCGCAACACCTTGCAGCAGCAGGGAATTTCTGCCGTGTACACCCACCAGGCAGCGGCGTTTGCCCATGTGCGACAGGGACGGAACGTCGTGACCGTCACCCCCACCGCGTCCGGAAAAAGTCTTTGCTATCATTTGCCCGTCTTGCAGCGTCTGACGGAGGCACCCGAGACGCGTACGCTGTACTTGTTTCCCACCAAGGCGTTGGCCCAGGATCAGAAGAGTGAATTGCAGGCCCTGGTTGAGGAGGCGGGACTCCCCATCGCCTCAGAGACCTACGACGGCGACACGCCTTCGAGCACCCGCCAAAAAATTCGTACCGCCGGCAATATCGTGATCACCAACCCGGATATGCTGCACACGGCGATTTTACCCCATCACACCCAATGGGTGTCGTTTTTCGAGCATCTGGAGTACGTCGTCATTGATGAACTCCATACCTACCGCGGTGTTTTTGGCAGCCACGTAGCCAATGTGCTTCGCCGTTTGAAGCGGATTGCCGCCTATTACGGAGGGGCCCCGCAGTTCATCTGTACTTCGGCGACCATCGCCAATCCGCAAGAGTTGGCCGAACGGTTGATTGAAGCGCCGGTGGAAGTAGTCGATAACAATGGAGCACCCTCAGCCACGAAGCATTTTCTATTTTACAATCCGCCTGTCGTCAACCATCGGCTGAATATTCGCCGCAGCGCCCTCTTGGAAGCCCGTGACATAGCGCAGCAGTTTCTCCAAAATCGGATCCAGACCATCATTTTCGCTCGCAGTCGGGTGCGCGTGGAGCTGTTGCTGACGTATTTGCAGCATCGCCAGCTGGGCGCCCCTCCCATTCGTGCCTATCGTGGCGGCTACTTGCCTTCGGAGCGGCGAGAGATTGAACGAGGGTTGAGGCAAGGGGATATCCTGGGCGTGGTCAGTACCAACGCGCTGGAATTGGGAATCGATATTGGACAGTTAGAGGCGTGCGTGATCACTGGCTATCCAGGGTCCATTGCGAGCACGTGGCAACAGGCCGGGCGTGCTGGCAGACGACAGGGAGAATCCGTGGTGGTGCTGATCGGCGGCTCGACGCCGACGGATCAATATGTGCTGCAGCATCCTGAGTACTTTTTCGGGCGTAGCCCGGAGACCGCGCGGATCAATCCGGACAACCTGATTATTCTGGTTGATCATCTCAAGTGTGCCGCCTATGAACTGCCCTTCACCGATGGCGAACGCTTCGGAGGCGTCGAAGTGGGGGGGATTTTGGAGTTTCTGCGCGACGCGCAGATTCTGCACCACGCTCAGGGCAAATGGTTTTGGATGAGCGACGCATTTCCCGCCCACGAGATTAGCCTCCGTTCGGCTTCCCAGGAAAATGTGGTCATCATTGATATTACCCACCGTGGGTCAGAACGAGTGATGGGAGAAATGGACCGTTTTAGCGCGCTTACGCTCCTGCACGAAGAGGCGATTTACCTGCATCACGCCGAGCAATTCCAAGTCGAAAAACTGGATTATGCAGAGAAGAAAGCTTACGTTCGCGCCGTGCAGGTGGACTATTACACGGATGCCAATCTCGCGGTCGAACTCCGGGTACTCAGCGAAGATGCCACGACGCCGGGTGAGCGCATCGCGTTCGGCCTGGGCGAAGTCTCGGTCCACGCGATGGCCACAATCTTTAAGAAAATCAAATTGGAGACCCATGAAAACATCGGCTCGGGTCCGATTCATCTCCCGGCCGAAGAACTACATACCAGCGCGGCGTGGATGACCTTCTCCGAGGACCTCTTTCATCAGATGGGGCCCGCCGATCTGGAACAGGGACTGGTCGGCCTGGCTCATGTGTTTCAACACGTGGCGCCGCTGTTCGTGCTCTGCGATCCTGCAGATCTGCATGTGGTGGCGCAGCGAAAGGCGGTGCATTCGGGCGAGCCGACCATTTTCCTCTACGACCGCTATCCAGGCGGCGTGGGGCTTTCCGAACAAGTGTATCACGACTTCGAGCGCCTATTAACCGAAGCCCAAAGCGTGATTGAGGACTGCCCGTGTGAGGCTGGTTGTCCTGCCTGCACCGGCATGGGAAGCGCCCGGAGCAAACTGCTGGCGCGCACGCTGTTGAATCACGCGCGCCAGGGAGGTGGCGAGCGTGTCGGATGACCGCGCGGTTTTGCTCCAGGAGCGTCTCGCCCGCTATCGCGCCCATCTCGGGATGGCTACCGACCACGGCGAACGGCTGCTGAAACGTCGTGAAACTCCGCCTTCCGCGTTGGCGGAGTCGGACGGAGTGACGACCGTGGAAAGGCGTTTTTCCCTGAGTGACCGGCATGGCCGCTACCGCTTGGGGCAATTTCGGGACGCGGTTAGCGCCTGGCAGACGGTGGACGCCGATCATCCGTTGTCAGCGCCGCACTTGGCGGCCGAGGATCTGCTGTTTTTTGATACCGAAACCACTGGATTGCATCACGGGGCGGGCACCCTGATCTTTCTGCTGGGATATGCCCGTCTCCTCGATGAGGCAATCGTGGTGCGCCAGCATTTTCTTGCCTCCCCGGCTGCCGAGAAAGACCTCTACGCAACCTTCTTGGAGGGCGCGCGGGGTGGTCAACATCTCGTCACCTACAACGGGAAGGCCTTTGACTGGCCGCTAGTGTGCTCGCGCCATGCTCTCTTGCGCAGAGAAGTGCCTGACTTGCCGAACTTTGGGCATTTCGATCTCTTGCCAGCTTGTCGCCGACTTTGGGAGAGCGAACTGCCTTCGTGTCGGCTGGCGGTCGTGGAACGCGAGAAACTGGAAGTCATCCGGGTTGGCGATATCCCCGGCTCCATGGCTCCCGCGCAATATTTTGCGTATCTGAGGAAGCAAGATTTCGAAACCATTCGGCCAGTGTTGGCCCACAATGTGATGGACGTCTTGTCGCTCATTACGCTGTACACGCATTTGTCGGTGCTGATTGCGGGCTATCGCCGACGAGAGGGCATCACGAATCGGGAACGCATGGCGGTGAGTCGCTGGTATGAAAGTCTGGGGCAGTGGGCCCTGGCCGGAGAAGGGTATCAAATCGTCGCCGAAAGTGCGGGGCCATGGCAACTGGCTGCCCGCGTTGCGCTGGGCCGTTGTCTGAAACGTCAGGGCGATTGGCAGGGCTCCTTGTCCACTTGGGAGGCGTGCCTTCCGCATCTGCAAGTGGCTCCGACGCGTGAGGCGGTACTGGTCGAGGTCGCCAAAATCTACGAACACCGCCTTGGCGACAATGCGTCGGCCTATCGTTATGCATGCCAAGCACGTGACGCGTGGCGAGCGAAGTGGCGGGCCCTGCGCCAACCTCCGGCGTCTCCTTGCCCTCACGATCGCCGCTTAGCGCGCCTGCAAGCGAAACTGGGCTGCCAGGGATCTGTAGAGCAGGGGGGGACGCGGAACATGGCCATGGATGGTCGTTGAGGCGATGGGACAGCAGTCCCACGGTTCAACGCTATTGGGCGCCACCAGCCTGGGGTCTTGGCTGCCCATCAGAATCCTGACCGGTATCATTCGACGCGGGCCGACGGGGAGTCGGGCGTGCGAATAGCCTGTGCCCTCCTTTGGGCGATGGCAACGAGCGCTCGGAGGCTAGCTTTCCCTGGAACAGGGCTCTTCCGACAATGGCCCCCTGCAGGCCAGCTTGGTGCAGAACGACAAGGTCTGCGGCGGAGCGGACACCGCCCGCCGCCCATACCTGGCGTCCCTCTACGGGCCAGCGAGTGAGCACGGAGAAATCGATGTTGCCCCGCGCCGTCTGGGCGGAAATGAGAAATCGGCGGATGCCCGCGGCTTCCGCCTCCGCCAGCACGGCGGCCGGCTCTCGGTGGGCTTGCCCGTGATCGGTCACCAGCCTGCCGCTTCGGAAGTCTAAAGCCAGAGCAACGTGCTCAGCGCCCACCGCCTCGGTCAGCCGACGCAGATGGCCCCGTTCCATGGCCAGCGTGCGGACAACAATCTGCTCCGCGCCCAGGGCCAGCAGCCGGCGCGCAACCGCAGGCGTACGGATGCCGCCACCAACCCAGAGCCGCAGGTCGGCGTGGGCCAAGCCTAGCAAGACAGCCGGCGCGAAGGCGGGAAGGGCTTCGATATGGTCTAAGTCTACCAAATAGAGCGTAGCTGCCCCCTCTGCTTTGAGGCTTAGGGCCAGCCGAAGGGGATGGCGCGAGATCGGGTGATCAGTATTGGCCGGGGGCAGCCAGACTGCCCCCCGGCCAATAGCCAGACACGGAATGATTTCAAACATAGCAACCTCCTTGGTTCGAGTGCACTGGCTCGACGCACCGCGGATAGGGTGGCTAAGCTAGCTGTCGGCCTCTAATTCCGCGTCGCCAGATACCCGCGTCCATTCGGGCGCACTCCGGTGCACAGCCACCTCGTCGTCGTCATACGCGGTCTCCCCATGGATAACCCGGTCGCCGCCCTCCAGCGCGATCTGCGGCAGGCGCAAGGGGACAAAGAGTCCGACGAGTTTAAGCACACCCCAGGTGGCGATGCCGTCCCAGGCGACCACGACGATCAGAGCGATGAGCTGGACCAGGAACTGGTGAGGATTGCCGTATAAGAGTCCGGTGACGCTTACCGGCGCGTGGGTCTTGGCGTTGAGGTATTCGGCCATGGCCGGATCGGCTAGAAGTCCGGTCATTAGCCCGCCCACGGCTCCCGCTACGCCATGTGTGTGGATGACGCCTAAGGTGTCATCGACGCGCGCGAAGATCCCGCGTCGTCCCAACACATTCATCGTTATCCAGGGCAATAGGCCGGCGGCAACGCCAATCAAGATGGCTCCCACGCCGTTCACGTAACCCGCAGCAGGCGTAATCGCAACCAGGCCCGAAATCATGCCGTTGATCGCGCCGCTCAGGGATGCTTTGCCGGTGCCGTAGACGTCGGCCACCATCCACACCAGGGTAGCGGTGGCAGCGGCAAGATTGGTGTTGATGACGGCAGCGGCAGCGTCGGCATTGGCGAAATACGGGTCGCCGCCATTGAACCCGTTCCAGCCCAGCCACAAGATGCCAGCTCCCAAGAGCGCCATGAGCAGATTGTTAGCCGTAAAGCTTTCCCGGTCCCGGCGGATTCGAGGTCCAATCACTGCGGCAGCCACAAACCCCGATACGCCAGCAGCGACGTGGATGACGTAGCCTCCGCTGTAATCCACCGCGCCCAACTGGGCCAGCCACCCGCCGCCCCAAAGCCAAAAGGCATTCACTGAGTACACCACGGTTGACCACAGCGGCACGAAGAGAACCCAGGCCTTAAAGTTCATGCGGCCCAACACCGCCCCGGCCAGCAAGGCCGGGGCAATGGCGGCGAAGACGAACTGAAAGTAGATCAGGGCCGATCCTGGAAAATGCAATGAGGGCATCAAGCCGTGGAGCAAGGGAATGCCGGCTCGAGCCTCTTCAGCCAACGGACCCAAAACGGGTCCCGGGACGCCGATCAGGGAGGACCAAAAGCCGGGTCCGAAATGAACGGGGCTGCCGAAACCGAGGCGGTAGCCCCATAGCACCCAAACCACCAGGACGGCCGCAAAGGCATACACGACCATTAACGCGGAATTAACGGCAAATTTCCGTTTCACTAATCCGCCGTATAGTACAGCCAGTCCAGGAATGGACATCAGCCCGACCAACGTGGCGGCGACCAACTGCCAGGCGGTATCTCCCGCGCTGAGAAATGGCAAGGAAGGTATCACTGACAAATCCCCCTTCGTCGGGCTCGTTACTTTGTAATGTTTCACCCGAATATCGATATCTTATGTAAGTATTCTGCCGATGTCAAGCGAAAAAATTACAAAACAGGATCGGGTAATGTAAGATAATCCGGAAAGCTACGGAATCCGGGTCAGTTCGGGATCTCGGCCATGGTCTGGAGTGGGGTCAAAAATAAGGGGCTGGGCACCACGCGGGTCGCGTACTTGGTTTTTGGCGTTCGTGGGAAAGTGGCTAGCAAGGGGCGGCTGGGGAGGAATGCTCAGCGTCTAGGGGACCGAGTATCAAGCCGAACCTAAGCTGTCTGTCGCCGGCGGTCGCCCGCGAGTATGGGGCTGCCAGCGATGGATGGTCCTGAACAGCGGCCAGTTCAGGAGTTTGGGCAGGGAACGAAACGTGTAGCAGACAGCGCGTATGCGCGTCAACTTTGGGTGAGGTGTCCGAACTGCGGCGTGAACACCGTTCCGATCCCGAACCCGGGAGCAGACTTGCGCTCCGGTTTGAAGCATTTACGCTGAGCGTGATGTAGGAAATGCCCGTCCGAGCGGTGAGGGATCGCAAGGGAGCGGGGGGCCGCATTCTATCGCCCTCCTTGTTGGCCCGGCCGAATCGGCCGTGATGTTCGCCACGCCAGGCAAACAAGCCGTCACGGCCACCCGGCGGCCGTGAACGCCGTCACCGTGGACATGTCGCCCGCCCACCTTCAAGGCGTTACCTCGCACTGCCCCGAGACCGACATCACCTTCGACACATTTCACGTGATGAAACTCCCTGGGCGACGCCCTTGATGCCGTGCGGAAGGTCAAGGCGCCCAGAACTCGCGGGCCCCCCAGTCGATCGACGCGTTCGCCAACTTGCGCCACGCCCATCCCCGAATGCGACGCGTTTAGGCCAGCCAAGAAACGATCCAGGAATTCTGGGACCAGCCGCCGGAAACGGCCGAAGCCTGCTTACGCCGTGGGGATTTTTGGTTCATCCGGTGCCGCCTCGATCCCCCTCGTCAGGCCTCCAAAGGCCCGCTAGGCCGGCGTCCTGCAGTATGCTCAGAGTCATCGGACGCGTGCGATCTTGGAAGGCATCCATAGCCCACAAAGCTGCCAAAGCTCGGGTCCGTGGCTACCGGACGTGCACCATTTCATTCGTGTCATTCATCTGGCCGGCAAACTACCGCGCCTCGTGGTGGGACGTACGGAAGTGGCGGTGACTCAGGACCACGCATTTAAGACGGCAAGAGCTTTGTCTGATTGTTGAACGGGGTGCCGTCCAAACGGCAGGTTCCTCGCGATAGGCCGTCATGAGCGGGAGGCCCGCGCTCTTGGGGCTGAGGGCCCCCAAGACTCGTTCCGCATTTCTTTCTGAACGACTGGGCGGCGGCCCCAGCCGAGCCTGTCGATGAGAAGTCGCCCTAACGCTATGCCGGGTTGCTCGACGATGCGAAAGGTGATTTCCGAAATTGCGAGACTGACCGCAAGTCCCAGCAGCAGGCGCAGCAACCATCCGGATGTGGTGGGTGTGCTGGCGAACGCGAGACGGGCAATTTGGGCAAGAACGAGCCAGTGGACCAGGTAAATACTATAGCTCCGAGTCCCAATATATTGCAGCCAGCGATTTTGAATCAGCCACCGAATGCCACGGTAGTTGTGCCAGGTGAGCCAAACCAGGAGCACGTTAGGCGCCACCCAGAGGAGGTTCGCTGCGTGAGCCGTCCATTGGCGTCCACCTAGAAACAGGGCAGCCAAAAGCCACAGAGTTGCCCAACCGGTCTTGGTTGGGCGTGCGCGGCAAGCGACGACGAGAAAGCCAGCGGCAAACCAGATCCACTGCACAGGAAAGGACCAGAGCAGAAAGGATTTGGCCCATCGCGGCCAGGGAAACCAGAGGTGATGCAGGAGCCACGGCCAACCCAGCGCTAGGACGAGGCCGGTGGCGAGCAAGATGCGGGAATCCACGCGCGGGAAGACCTTTTCCATAAGCCAGGGGAATAGGAAATAAAAGGTCATTTCCACGCCAATTGACCATTCCACCCCGATCCAGGAGTTTTGAAACCACGGTAACCAGCCGAAAACAAAGGTCACATGGGTTAAAAGATTGGCCCAAGTAAAAATATGGTGTTTCATCGATGGCGGGACCACCGTGGGGTTGCCCGCATGAAGCAAGAACGCGGCGAGGAGGGTGAGATAGAACAGCGGAGCGATGCGCATGAACCGTCTTAACCAAAAAGCCTTGCGGGGCTCACGATCCACCTCGCTTCGGTGCTTCCAACTAAGGGCCAGAGTCAACGCGCTCACCATATAGAACAAGCCGACGCCTTCAGCGCCCTGACCGACAAAATCCATCCACCAGGGGCCATGGAAGAACGGCCGAATGATATAGGCGTGAAAAATGACTACGCTTAAGATGGCAATGCCACGGAGTGCATCTAATTGGTGGTAATGCGGAGGCGAGACGGTAGCAGCCCGAGTTTTTTGTGTGATCATCGTCATCCCTCCAAGCAGAAGCATGGAAAACGGCAACAAAAAAATAAAGCTCGGCAAAGATGAAGGAAAAAACCTTTCATCTTTGCTGAGAAATAGAAATAGACCTCATCAGAGGTTACCGGTCCAATTCGGTGGCTAACGCCCAAAGTCGCGGATGTCTGTGGCTTTATGCTAACAGGAGGATTTTGGCGGAGGAAGCCAACTCGGCGATCTTCAGGAAGACTTCAAGGGCATTGGCTCAAATTGGCAGGGCAAGATGACGCCGGAGAAGCCCCAGATGCCCAACGTTATGAGGCTTTTGCTCAAATCCGATAATTGGGAATGGCACCAGTTTACCTACCGAGCATTTTTGACCGCATTGGCACGTCAAGCCGCCCGGGAGGGGGTCGAAGTGCGGAAGGTGAAGCCCGCTTACACATCCATGATTGGCCGATTCAAGTACCAACCGCAGTACGGGATCAGCGTTCATCACGCGGCCGCGT